>NZ_JBQHUP010000071.1:0-8550 GCF_052065175.1 Dysosmobacter sp. HCP28S3_G4
GATTCCACGATCCAGCTTCCCTCGTTCAAGCATCTTTCATCACCCATGCTTATTTTACCATATAAATGCGAAAAAGCCCAGCTATGCTCGACTTTTTCGACAGCCTGAAGCCCGCCGCGTTACGCGGCGGGCTTTTCTGCGGAGAGAGGGAGAAGGGAGCGTCAGGACGCGGTATGAGGTGAGTGGCCGGTGCGCTCTTCGCCCCGGAACAGCAGGGTGATGCACCAGATACCGGCCAGGCCCACCAGGGTGTAGATGATGCGGCTGATGATGCCCATCTGGCCGCCGCAGAGGAAGGCCACCACATCAAAGCCAAAAATGCCGATGCAGCCCCAGTTCAGCGCACCGATGACTGCAAGAGTCAGGGCGATCTTATCCCAAACCATATGAAGACCTCCATTTTCAAATCTGAGATACGCAGGGATTTCGGCCTTATTTTTCCCGTACGCCATGGGAGTATACACAAAACAGCGTGGCTTTTTTGGGAAAAACACATAATTCACTTTTGGAATTGAAATCCACCGGCCGCCTATTGTATAATTCATATAGCATATCAGGGAACGGAGACCGGCGGAGGGATCGAGGCGCGCCGGACCGTTCCGGTATCACAAACGAAGCGGCGGCCGCCGGACCCGTTCCGGGAGGGACCGCTGTCATAAGGAGGAAACACCCATGAATATCGTATGTTTGGACATGGAGGGCGTACTGGTCCCGGAGATCTGGATCGCCTTCGCGGAGGCCAGCGGCATCCCCGAACTGAAGCGCACCACCCGTGACGAACCGGACTATGACAAGCTGATGCGCTGGCGGCTGGGCATCCTGAAGGAGCACGGCCTGGGCCTGAAGGAGATCCAGGCCACCATCGCCAAGATCGACCCGCTGCCCGGCGCCAAGGAGTTCCTGGACGAGCTGCGCTCCATCACCCAGGTCATCATCCTCAGCGACACCTTTGAGGAGTTCGCCAAGCCCCTGATGGAGAAGCTGAACTGGCCCACCATCTTCTGCAACTCCCTGGAGGTGGCCCCCGACGGGGAGATCACCGGCTTCAAGATGCGCTGCCAGCAGTCCAAGCTCACCACGGTGAAGGCCCTCCAGTCCATCGGCTACGAGACCATCGCCAGCGGCGACAGCTACAACGACCTTGGCATGATCCAGGCCAGCAAGGCGGGCTTCCTGTTCAAGAGCACGGAGAAGATCAAGGCGGACCATCCGGAGCTGCCGGCCTACGAGGAGTTCGGCGACCTGTTGGCCGCCATCAAGGCCGCGCTGTAAGAGAGGAGCGTTCCCATGACACCTGCGGAGGGATTGGCTGTTTTGTCGGGATTCCTGATGGAGGCGTTGGGCGGTCTGCTGGGCATCGCGTATTTGATGCCGGGCATTCTTGCCGGAGCCGTCTGCTTCATCGGAATCATCATAATGGTGATTCGGGAACTGAGGAAATAACGATTTGAAAGGAGCTGCCCAATGAACGAGAAATTCAGGAGCCTTGGCTTTTACCCCGCGGATATCCTGCTTCCCAAGGATGCGGATATGACCAAATGGGCCGTGGTGGCCTGCGACCAGTTCACCTCTCAGCCGGAGTACTGGGAGGCCGTGGAGAAGACGGTGGGGGACGCCCCCTCCACCCTGCGGCTGATCCTGCCGGAGGCGAAACTCAACAGCCCCGGCGTGGACGGAGACATCGCCGCCATCAACGACACCATGGGGAGCTATCTGGCCAGCGGTGTGTTCCGCAGCCTGCCGGAGTCCCTGTTCTACATCGAGCGCACCCAGTCCGACGGAAAGATCCGCCACGGCCTCATCGGCATGATCGATCTGGACCAGTACGACTTCACCCCCGGCTCCGGCGCCCTGGTCCGGGCCACGGAGGGCACGGTGCTGTCTCGGATCCCGCCCCGGGTGCGGGTGCGGCGGGACGCGCCCATTGAGCTGCCCCACGTCATGCTCCTCATCGACGATCCGGAGCGGACGGTCATCGAGCCGCTGACCGCCGGCACCGGCGGCATGGAGCAGCTCTACGACTTCGACCTCCAGCAGGGCGGCGGCCATCTCAAGGGCTGGAAGCTGACCCCCGCCCAGATGGACGCCGCGGCGGACGCCCTGGCGGGGCTGATGGCCCCGGAGGCCATGGAGAAGAAGTACGGCATGGGCGATGCCGCGCCGCTGCTGTTCGCCGTGGGCGACGGCAACCACTCCCTGGCCACCGCCAAGCAGTGCTGGGAGGATTTGAAGGCGTCTCTGCCCGCGGACCAGCTGGCGGACCATCCCGCCCGGTTCGCCCTGGTGGAGGTGGTGAACAACCACGACGACGCTCTCCAGTTCGAGCCCATCCACCGGGTGCTGTTCGGCGTGGAGCCGGAGGCGGTGCTGGCGGCGCTGAAGGACTTCTATCCCGGCACCCATGAGGGCGCGGGCGAGGGCCACACCATCGCCTACACCTATGAGGGCCGTCAGGGCACCGTCACCGTGCCGTCGCCGAAGATGCAGCTGGCGGTGGGGACCCTCCAGGCCTTCATCGACCAGTATCTGAAGGAGCATCCCGGCGAGGTGGACTACATCCACGGCGACGATGTGGCGGACCAGCTGGGCGCGAAGCCCGGCTGCATCGGCTTCAAGCTCCCGGCCATGGGCAAGGAGCAGCTGTTCAAGACCGTCATGGCCGACGGCGTTCTGCCCCGCAAGACCTTCTCCATGGGCCACGCCCAGGATAAGCGCTATTACGTGGAGGCCCGGAAGATCCGGTAAGCGATTGCGCACCAGCCCCCGGAACAGAAAAAATTTTCTGTTCCGGGGGCTTGATTTTTGTTCAGAATATGTTAAGATTATACTAAAGAAAGGAAGAAAATAGCTAACACTGTTAGCAAAATTGACGAATCGAAAAGGAGGCAGCGTTATGTTCGGTATCTACAGTTCACTGATGTTCCTTGGCGGAAGCCTGGTATACCTGCTGCTGCTTCTGCCCTTGATCGCCCTGCCGGCGATCAGCGTTGTCTACTTTATCTGGGAGGCTGTCTGGAAGTTCCGCAGCCGCCGGCACCTGCTGTGATCGGGAGCGCAGCAGCGTCATCAGAAACGTCGGAAATTTACGGACCGCCGGGAGAGCGCCGCCGCGCTTTCCCGGCGGCATTTTGCGTCCGGCGGGGTTCGACATTTTCCCGTCTTGCAAAGCGGCGGGGGATATTGTATGATAAAAATGTACCAATATCGGTGCGTTGTGATCGTTTTACACGGAACGGCCGCCCCGGGGCGGCCCGTTTTGAGATTTCAGGGATTAGGAGCATTGTATGGAAAAGGAAATGAAGGTGGCGGTGCTCATCGACGCGGAGAACATCTCCGGCAAGTATGTCAGCGTCATCATGAGCGAGGCCAACAATCTGGGCAACGTCATCTACAAGCGCATCTACGGAGACTGGACCTCGCCCCAGATGGGAGCGTGGCGGAACGTGGTGCTGGACAACTCCATCCAGCCCATCCAGCAGTACAGCAACGTCAGCGGCAAGAACTCCTCGGACTCGTCGCTGATCATCGACGCCATGGACCTGCTGTACCAGGGCCGGGTGGGGGCGTTCTGCATCGTCTCGTCGGACAGCGACTTCACCCGCCTGGCCTCCCGGCTGCGGGAGGCGGAGATGTACGTGCTGGGCATGGGCGAGCAGAAGACGCCCCGGTCCTTCATCTCCGCCTGCAACAAGTTCTCCTATCTGGACATTCTGTACGCCGCCAGCAAGGAGGAGGCCCCGGCGGCCCCTGCCGCGCCGGAGAAGCCCGCCGAAAAGGGAAAGTCCGGCAAGCCCGCCGCCCAGAAGCCCACCGCCAAAAAGCTCCCCAAAAAGGAGGCCAACGGCTCCAATCTGGACAGCGTCCGGGACGCCCTGCGGGAGCTGACGGAGGAGAACTCCGACGACGACGGCTGGATCTACTCCGGCAAGCTGGGATATCTGCTCACCAAGCGGTTCCCGGACTTCGACGTGCGGAACTTCAAGTTCAAGAAATTCGCCTCCTTCGTCCGGTCCCTGGGCTGCTTTGAGACCCGGGAACTGGCGGACGACGAGAGCGAGACCTCCAAGCGCATCTACTTCAAGCTGAAATGAAAGGGGACGAGCCTGTGCGCACCGAGACCCGGAAGGCCTATGCCAAGCTGAATCTGACGCTGGACATCCTCCGCCGCCGTCCCGACGGCTACCACGATCTGCGGATGGTGATGCAGGCCGTGTCCCTCCACGACACCGTGACGGTGACGGAGACGGCGGGGCCGGACATCGCCGTGACCTGCGATCAGGGGGACCTGCCCGCCGGACCGGGCAACATCGCCTGGAAGGCGGCGGACCGGTTTTTCCGGGACATGGATCTTCCCCCGCGGGGGCTGGACATCGCCCTGGAGAAGCACATCCCCGCCCAGGCGGGCATGGCCGGGGGCAGCGCCGACGGCGCGGCGGTGCTGCGCATTTTGCGGGACTGGTACGCCCCGGACCTGCCGGACGCGAAACTGGCATCCATCGGTGCCGCTGTGGGCAGCGACGTGCCCTTCTGCGTCCTGGGCGGCACCGCCCTGGCGGAGGGGAGGGGGGAGATCCTGACGCCCCTGCCGTCCCTGCCGGAATGCACCATTCTCATCTGCAAGCCGGACTTCGGCCTGTCCACCCCGGCGCTGTTCGGCCGGGTGCGGGTGGAGGAGCTGAAAGACCGTCCGGACCACGCCGCCCTGACGGCGGCGCTGGCGGCGGGGGATCTGTCCGCCGTGGCCCGGAACCTGAAGAACGTGTTCGAGGAAGTGCTGACGGCGGAGGAGCGGCGGGAGATCGCCGCCATCGAGAAGACCATGCTGGACTTCGGCGCACTGGGCGCCGTCATGACCGGCTCCGGCCCCACGGTGTTCGGCCTGTGGCTCTCCGGGGAGACGAAGGGAGCCGCCGCGGCGGCGGAGCGCCTCCGGAGCCGGTACAGCCAGGTATTTCCGGCGGAGCCGGTGTGAGCGCAAAAATAAAAACGGGGAGCCCGTCCGCAGATGCCTGCGGGGGCTCCTCGTTTTTTCGTATTTCCGGGGAAGAGAGACGCTCACTCGCCCCACTTCACGTCCACGACGGTGCCGTCCTTGAACTCGATATACTCGCTCTTGAGGATGTAGTCCGTCTTGCCGATGCGGACCTCCTGCTCGCCCACCTTGGTGGTCATCACCGCGCCGGCGGGGGTGTCGGTGGTGGCGGTGAAGATCAGCGTCACATGCTCCGGGTCCTCCACCCACTGACCGTCAGGCCCCAGCACGTAGTAGGGCTGCTGCTCCACGGACTCGATCTGGCCGCCCACCAGCTCGCCGGAGGCCATCAGCGGGGAGGGCAGATGGGCCTGGCAGTTTTCATACAGCTCCGCCGGGACGCCCTCCACCTTCACCTGATAGGTGACTTTCACCGTCTCCGCCAGGGCGCTGTCGCCGCGGTTCATCAGCTTCATGCCCACCAGGGCCGCGGCGGCCACGATCAGCACCACGGCGATGACGTCGATGACATTGAATTTCCACTTCTTCTGTTCCATATTGCCGTTTCCTCCGTAAAAGGCTTGTTGACCTGTAATCCTGTCTATTGTATAATACTTTTTCAGAATACACAAGAGAAATTTCACTTCCTCATTTCGATCACAGAAGAAGGACTGAACAATGAAAGTCATCCATCTCATCAGCGGCGGCGACTCCGGCGGCGCCAAGACCCACGTGCTGAGCCTGCTGCAGCACCTCAACGAGACCATCACCGCCCAGCTGGTCTGCTTCCGGGACGGCCCCTTCGCCGACGAGGCCCGGGAAATGGGCATCCCCACGGAGATCATGGACGGGAACCATCTGCTGCGCATCCGCCGCCAGCTGGTGGCCTACATCCGGGAGGGCGGCTACGAGGTCATCCACTGCCACGGCGCCCGGGCCAATCTCATGGGCGCCATGCTGCGGAAGGCCACGGGACTGCCGGTGGTCACCACCGTCCACAGCGACTACAAGCTGGACTATCTGGGCCGCCCCTTCTCCCGGGTGACCTACGGCAACATCAACGCCTGGGCCCTGCGGCAGCTGGACTACCGCATCGGTGTGTCCGACGCCATGGTGGACCTGCTGATCCAGCGGGGATTCCCGGCGGACCGGTTCTACACCATCTACAACGGCATTGAGTTCACCCCCGTGCCGGATCAGGGGGACCGGATCGCCTACCTCCGCTCCCTGGGGGCGGACGTGGACGAGGACTCCGTGGTGGTGGGCATCGCCGCCCGCCTGAACCCGGTGAAGGACATGTCCACCCTGATCCGGGGCTTTGCCGCGGCCTATGCCAAGTGCCCCCGGCTGCGGCTGGTCATCGCCGGAGACGGCGAGGAGCTGGAAAAGCTGACAGCCCTGGCCAAGGAGCTGAAGGTGGAGAAGCAGGTCACCTTCGCCGGATGGATATCCGGCGGTATGGACCGCTTCTATGCCGCGCTGGACATCAACACCCTGACCTCCCTCAGCGAGACCTTCTCCTACGCCGTGGTGGAGGGCACCCGGTTCCATCTGGCCACGGTGTCCACCGCCGTGGGCGGACTGCCGTACCTCATCGACAGCGGCGTCAACGGCTTCCTGTTTGAGCCCGGCGACTGGGAGACCCTGGGGGAGCAGCTGGCGGCCCTGGGCAATGACGACGCCCTCCGCCATTCCCTTGGCGAGAAGCTCTATGAGAAGGCCTCCGCCCGGTTCTCCATCCAGAAGATGGTGGAGACCCAGCTCCACATCTACGAGGAGATCGTCCGCCGCCACAGCCGTCCCAGGGCGGACCGGGACGGCGTGGTGATCTGCGGCGCCTACGGCCGGGGCAACGCCGGCGACGACGCCATTCTGGAGGCCATCCTGGAGGAGATGCGGGGCATCGACCCGGACATGCCCATGCTTGTCCTCAGCAAGGACCCCAAGGCCACCCGGCTGACCTATCGGGTCCAGGCGGTCCACCGCAGCAACATCCCCGCGTGGCACAAGGCCATGCGCCATGCGAAGCTCTATATCAACGGCGGCGGCAGCCTCATTCAGGACGTCACCTCCCGCCGCTCTCTGTGGTACTATCTCCACAACATCTGGACCGCCAAGCGCTGCGGCTGCAAGGTGCAGATGTACGGCTGCGGCATCGGCCCCGTCCTGCGGGACAATCACCGGAAGATGGCCGCCCGGGTGCTGAACAGCTTCGTGGACGTCATCACCCTCCGGGAGCCCAACTCCCTGGAGGAGCTGCGGTCCATGGGCGTGACGGTGCCCCGCATCCAGCTCACTGCCGACCCGGCCCTGACGCTGCATGCCGCCGGGGACGACGAGGTGGACTCCTGTATGCTCCGCTCGGGCATCCCGCCCCACGGGAACTACATCTGCTTCGCCCTGCGGCGCTGGAAGAACTTCGAGGCCGCTGCCCCGGCCTTTGCCGCCGCGGCGGACTACGCCTACGAGACCTTCGGCCTGACGCCGGTGTTCCTGGCGGTGGAAAAGCATCTGGACCCCTCCGCCGCCCGGATGGTGGCCCAGGGGATGAAGGCGCCCCACTACTTCATCGACGACGCCGGGGAGGCGGGCTGCATCATCGGCGTGCTGGCCCGGATGCGGCTGGTGGTGTCCATGCGGCTCCACGCCCTGATCTTCGCCGCCGGACAAGGCATCCCCCTGGTGGGCGCGGTGTACGATCCCAAGGTGTCCGCCTTCCTGCGGTACATCGGGCAGGAGGAGTTCGCGGACCTGGAGAACCTGACGGGGAAGAAGCTCATCGCCATGGTGGGCCGCGCCGCCTCCCGGAACGACGGCCCGGAGGCCCAGGAGGCCGCCGTCCGGAAGCTGCGGGACATGGAGCGGGGCAACGTGGCCGCTGCCCGGGAACTGCTGGGCCTGTGACGGTCCGCCGGACTGCCGGAAGACGAGGAAAGGGGGGGACGAGCATGGCCATCCAGTCCACCCTGTGCTATCTGGAGCGGGGCGGGGAGTATCTGATGCTCCATCGTGTGAAAAAGAAGAACGACGTGAACCATGACAAGTGGATCGGCGTGGGCGGCAAATTCGAGGAGGGCGAGAGCCCGGAGGAGTGCCTGCTGCGGGAGTGCCGGGAGGAGACGGGTCTGACACTGACGGACTGGCGCTACCGGGGCCTTGTGACCTTCGTTTCGGACCAGGCGCCCACGGAGTACATGCACCTGTTCACCGCCGCCGCGTGGACGGGGACGGCCCATCCCTGCGACGAGGGTGTGCTGGAGTGGATCCGGAAGGACCGTCTGCTGTCCCTGCCCATGTGGGAGGGGGACCGGATCTTCCTGGAGCTGCTGGACCGGGACGCGCCCTTCTTCTCATTGAAGCTGCGCTACGAGGGCGACCGTCTGGCCGCCGCGGCGCTGAACGGAAAGCCGCTGGCGCTGTGACCGGCGGAAAACAGAAAACGAACAACCCCCGCGCCCTTTGGGGCGCGGGGCTCTGGCTGTCGAAAAAGTCCGATGGACTTTTTCGACAGCCTTCACAATGCCTCGCTTTTCTGCCCGCGCAGCGGGCCGAAAAGCTGCCGCTGCGCGGCGCAAACG
>NZ_JBQHUP010000072.1:0-8503 GCF_052065175.1 Dysosmobacter sp. HCP28S3_G4
GGTGGAAATGGAATGACTCTGCCCATTTCCTATTTTCGATTCTATTTTCCCGAATATGTGCTGAAAACCCGGTTGCCGCCTAATTGCGCAACCGGGTTTCTCGACAGCCTGTGCTGTTTTGTTAATCAAAACAGCGTTCTTTTTTGGATACCGGCATGCGCAATGAAAAATAAATCCAGTCAGATAAAATCTGACTGGATTCATTCATACACATGAGCGCTCTTTCAGGACTTACTTGTCCAGACCGAACTTCTTGTTGAACTTGGCCACGCGTCCGCCGGTATCGACCAGCTTCTGCTTGCCCGTGAAGAAGGGGTGACACTTAGAGCAGACTTCCACCTTGATATCCTTCTTGGTAGAACCTGTCTCAATCACATTACCGCAGGCGCAAGTAATCGTAGTCTGCTGATAATTGGGATGGATTCCTTCCTTCATTGCTCTCGTTCACCTCTTTCTCTTTCAGACTACCGCCATGGAGCTTTCACCCCACAAAGGCGTTTAACAGTATAACACGCCCTTTTTCAAAATGCAAGGACTTTTCTGATTTCTTTCGATATTTTTTGTACCCACACCGGAGACCCGGTTTTATACCTCCACCGCCATGCCGGTGTGGAGGAAGTACAGCACCCGGCGGGTCACGGGCCGCTCCAGCACCCGGGTCAGGGCGGCGCTGTAGGCCGTCAGCTGGGGGCGGTACTGCTCTGCCCGCCGCCGCAGGGCCTCACCGGACACCCGGTCCGTCTTGAAGTCCACCACCGCCAGGGAGCCGTCGGGCTGCTCAAAGCAGCAGTCCACGATGCCCTGCAATAAAATTTCGTCTCCGGCGGCAGCCGCGGGGTCCGCCTCCCGGGCGTCCATGAGGAGGGTGAATGGATACTCCCGCAGGATCCGGGGGGAGTGCCGCAGCTCCTCCGCCAGCTCCGAACAGAGGAACCGGCGCAGTTCCGCCGTTCGGACAGCGGCGGCCTGCTCCTCCGTCAGCAGATGCCGCTCCCGCAGCTCCGCCACCTGGCCCGCCACGTCCAGATTGGAGAAATCCAGATATTGCAGCACCAGATGGGTGGCGGTGCCGCCCTCGGCGGCGGTGAGGCCCGCCGTCTCCTGCCGGAACCGGGGCCGTGTCAGGGGCTGGAGCACCGGCGGCACCGCCGCCTCCTCCGCGATCTCCCGGTCCGCCTCCCGGCCCTTCAGCTGGGTGGCGGTGAGTTTGGCGGGCAGGGCCGTCTCCGTCTCCCAGGGATAGGTGAATGCCAGCAGCGACGGGTCAAAGGGCAGCTCGTCCTCCGCCGCACCCCGCTCCATCGTCCGGCGGCGGGGGGGCTCCCGGTACGCCGCGCCGTCGTGGACCTCCACCTGCCAGGGGGCGGTGTCTCCGGTGTACAGGCCCTCCACGTCCATGTCCGCCAGCTCCCGCAGGGGCGCCGCCTCCGGGCGGCACAGCAGGGGCAACAGCAGCCAGTCCGCGAAGTTCCGTCCCTCCCCCACCGACTCCGGCAGAGCCGGACAGGACGCCAGCGGCGCCAGCCGCTTCATCCGGGTCCCGGCGTAGTGCATGGCGTCCACCAGGATCAGCTTTTCCCTGGGCCGGGTCATGGCCACGTACAGGATGCGCTGCTCCTCCGCCTTGTTCTCCCGGAGCAGCGTCTCCTCCAGGGCCTTTCGGGCCAGGGTGGGATATTTGATCTTCCGGTCCAGATCGACGCGCACAGGGCCCAGGCCCAGGATGGGATGTACCAGCACCGGCGTCTGGAAGTCCTGTGCGGAGAAGGCGTGGTCCAGATCCGTCAGGATCACCACCGGGAACTCCAGTCCCTTGGACTTGTGGATGCTCATGATGCGGACGCCGGCGCTGTCCGCCGCGCCCCGGGTCTGGGGGGCACGTCCCGTCTCGATGAGCCGCCGCAGCTGGGTGACGAAGGCGAACACGCCCCGGTAGCCGCCGTTCTCCAGCTTCTCCGCGTGTTCCGCCAGGGCGATGAGGTTCTCCCGCCGCCGCTGGCCGCCGTCCATGGAGCCGAAGATACCCAGCACGTCCAGCCGGTTGTAGATGTGCCACAGCAGCTGCTGGACGCTCATGTCCCGGGCCAGCAGGCGCAGTTCCTCCAGCGTCCGGAGGAAGGCGGCACAGTCCTCCCCGCCGCCGGCCTCCACGGCGCCGTAAAAGTTCCCCTTGGGCGTCTTTCCCCGGATCTCCGCCAGACGGTCCGGCGTAAAGCCGAACACCGGGGAGCGCAGGGCCGCGATGAGGGGCACGTCCTGCCGGGGATTGTCGATGATCTCCAGTAGGGACAGCATGGTGGAGACCTCCATGGTCTCAAAGAAGTCCCCGCTCTCCTCGAAGGCGCAGGGGATGTCCTGCTCCGCCAGGGCGGCGGCGTAGGCGGCAGACCGGCTGCCGGGGGAGCGCATGAGGATGACGATGTCCTCCGGGCGGCAGGGCCGCAGGGCGCCGCCGTCGGTGACGGGCCACTTCTCGTCCAGCAGGCGGCGGATGCGCTCCGCCACGAACCGGGCCTCCGCCGTCAGGCGCTTCACCGGACGCTCCTCCTCCCCCGCTTGCCGCTGGGGCACGGTGATGAGATGGAACTCCGTTGCGCAGTCCGTACGGGGCGGATAGTAGTCCGCGCCGAAGTGGAGGGCCTCGTCCTCGCCGTAGTCCATCTCCCCCATTTCTTTGGAGAGGATGTTCTCAAAAACGAAGTTGGCGGCGTCCAGGATCTCCTGCCGGGAGCGGAAGTTCTTGGATAGGAGGATCTTCCGCTCCTCCCCCTCCGCCGCCTCCGTCCAGGGCCGGAACCGGGCGTATTTATCCAGAAAGATGGTGGGATCCGCCAGCCGGAAGCGGTAGATGCTCTGCTTTACGTCGCCCACGGTAAAGAGGTTCTTCCCGTCCCGGGACACCGCCCGGAAGATGGCGTTCTGGACCTCGTTGGTGTCCTGATACTCGTCCACCAGGATCTCCCGGTACCGCGCGGCGATCTGGGTCCCCAGCTCCGTGGGCGTCCCGTCCTCCCGGACCAGGATGGTCAGGGCCAGATGCTCCTGGTCCGAGAAGTCGGCGGCGTTCCGCCGCAGCTTCTCCCGGCGGTAGTCCTCGGCGAAGTCCGCCGTCAGCCGCAGCAGGGCGGACATGGCGGGCGCGGCGGCGGACAGGTCCTCCATGGCCTCCGCCCCCGTGACGGCCAGCAGAGCGTCCCACTTTTTGGCGGCGTCCTTGCAGCCGTCCCACAGCCGCTTGGCGCGGGCCTTCAGCGGCCCGCCGTCGGCGTCCTTCACGGCGCCCAATCGGGGGAACGTCACCTTTCCGGCGGCCTGGCGGGCCTCCTCCCAGCCCGCTTCGGCGGCGGAGGCCAGGGCTTCCAGCGTCCCCGCCGTGTCCAGGAACCGCCCGGCGTAGCCCTTCATCAGGGCGGGACAGTCCGTCATCTGCGCCGCCGCCCGGCGGAGCAGGGCCGCCCAGTGGGACGCCCGGCGGCCGATCCCCACCAGCAGCACCCCGGCGTAGGGCGTGTCGCTGAAGTCCCCGCCGCCCCGGGCCAGTTCGTCCCAGCGGGCACGGTTTTCCGCCAGCCAGCAGTCCGGCCAGGCGTGGCTCTGGAGCTTTTCGTACAGCTCCATCACCAGCGCTGCCAGCGCCCGGTCGTCCCGTCCGAAGCCCAGGGTGTCCGCCAGGGACTGGTCCCCCCGGTCCAGACGGTCGTAAAACGTCTCCAGCGTCCGGTCCAGCACCCTCTCCCGCAGGAGCTTCGCCTCGTTCTCGTCCAGCACCCGGAAGTCCGGGGACAGGCCGTGGTCGTCCCCCTCCCGGGTCAGCAGATGGGTGTTCTCCCGCAGCAGGCCGGTGCAGAAGGCGTCCACCGTCCGAATGTCCGCCTGATACACCCGCAGGAGCTGGGACCGCAGGTGCCGGTCCCCCGGCGCGTCCGCCAGGCGGGCGGACAACTCCGCCGCGATCTTGCTCCGCAGCTCCGCCGCCGCGGCCCGGGTATAGGTGATGATGAGGAAGTCATCGACATTGCAGCCCTCCTCCGTGATGTACCGGAACAGCCGCTCCACCAGCACCTTGGTCTTGCCGGAGCCGGCGGCGGCGGACACCAGCAGGCTGCCGCCCCGGTTTTCCACCACGGCCCGCTGCTCCGACGTCAGACGGATGTCACTCATGTCCGCTCTCCTCCTCTCCGATCTCTCTCCAGAACTCCTCCGGCTTCACCGGCGTGATGTAGTGCAGATGGTCCCCCTGCCGTCCGTCCTGGAAGTGGCAGGCCGGTGCCCACTGGCAGAACTGGCAGAAGGTGTCCTCCTCACTGTGGCAGCAGGGGTCCGCGTCGATGTTGCCGTCCCGGACCTCCCGGGCGATCTGCCGCAGCAGACGGTCCACGTACCGGCTCAGCTTCCCCAGTTGGGCCGCCGAAGCCACGCCCGCCGTGATATCCCCGTCCTTATTGATCCGCAGGGGCAGATAGTGAGGCTCCGTCAGGGCCTCGTGCTCCATGGCCTCCAGCACCGCCCGGTCGTCCAGCAGCAGGCCGCTGCGGCGGAGGGTCTTCTTCCGCAGGGCCAGCAGCGCCTCCGGGGAGATGTTCCGCTCTGCCGCCAGCACCTCGTCTCTGGCCGGAAAATACAGCACACCGGCGGGCTCGATGTCGTGGCCGAAGTAGTCTCCGCCCTCCTTCTGGAGGGTGAACAGATACAGCAGCATCTGAATGTCCAGGCCCATGCGGACCTCCGCCAGATCGAAGCTCTTCCGGCCCGTCTTGTAGTCCACCACCCGGAGGTACAGCTTTCCGTCCTTCAGCCAGCCGTCCACCCGGTCCACCTTGCCGTTCACCCGCAGCTCCCCGCCCGGCTCGGAGATCACCACCGCCGGCAGGGCCCCCTTGTCCCCGAAGGACAGCTCGAATTCCAGAGGCACGAAGTCCGAGTGCCGCAGTTCCTCCGCCGTCTCCCGCACTACCGCCCAGGCGGTGGTCCGCAGGCGCCGGAACAGATACCGGAACCGGGGGCTGCGCTCCTGGAAATTCCGGTACTGCTGCTGCTCAAAAAGATCAATATAATGTTCTGTCAGCGCCTTCAGCGTCTCGTCCGGCACCTGGGCGAAGCCGCCCTGCTCCTTCACGTCCCGGGTGACGTTCTCCAGGATGAAGTGGAGGAAGGTGCCGATCTGAGGGGCGTCGAAGTCCGCCCGGACCCGCTCCTTCGCCCGGAGGCCGTACTCCATGAAATAGGCGAAGTGGCAGGAGTTCAGCCGCTCCATCCGGGAGGCGGACATGCTGAAATGACTGCCGTAGAGCTGCCGCACCGCCGGACGGGACAGCCGTCCCCTGTCCATGGTCCGTGCCCGGTCCATGGCCGCCAGCCGGGGGGCGAAGCCCTCCTGCCCGGCAAAATATTGCCACAGCGCGCCGCCGGGGCGGTCCCCTGCCGTCTCCAGCGCCGGGACCGGGGCGGTGAGCCGCTCCGCCCGGTCATCCGATCGCTCCACCCGGAGGGCGGGGAACAGCGCCAGGATGCGTCCGACCACAAAGGCGGGCCGCAGCTCCGCCCCGGTGACGTCCGAGGCGGGATAGCTGACGGTGAGCCGCTCCGTGGCCTGGGCCAGGGAGGCGTAGATGTTTTGCAGCTCCATGCTCAGCCGCTCCATCCCCCGGGGGGCCAGACGCAGGCCACGGGCCACCAGCTGGTCCCGGTCGTCGTCGTTGAGGATGCCGCCGCCGGTGCCGGGGGCGGGCAGCACATGGTCGTTAGCCCCCAGCAGGAACAGCACCTTCACCGTGTGTCGGTCGTTCCGGGTGATCTCACTGACGTTCACCTGATCCAGCGACACCGGGATGGTGCCCACGCTGTACTGGGTCAACACCTGCCGCAGCAGCCGGACGAACTCATCGGTGTCCATCCGCTCGTCCCCCAGGATCTCCACGAACTGATCCAGCACCCCGCAGAGGATCTCCCACAGCTGGGCCGTCTCCTGAGACCGCTGAAGCTGGCCCGCCTGAGCCAGCCGGTCCATCTGCTCCTCCAGGGCACGGGGCAGGTCCACCGCCTCCAGAAAGCTGTACACCGCGTCCGCCTTCTCCGCCGCGGTGTCCGCGTCCTTCAATCCGTTCTTCAGCAACAGTAGCGGCTCCCGCACCCGGCGGCGCAACGCGTTGATGTCCTCCAGCGCCGCCGTCTGCCGCTCTCCCCAGTCCGCGCCGTAGCCGTCGGGATTGGCGGTCCAGTCGTCCTCCTTCAGCCACATGGAGCCGTGGATGTCCCACGTCAGGGCGTAGTTCTCCAGCCGGTCGCACTCCGCCGGGGTCAGGCCCGCCAGTCCCGTCTTCAGGAAGCGGAACATGTCCTCGTACTCGCAGCCGCCGGTGACCGCCGCCAGCGCGCCGGTGAGGAGGGTCATGGCCGGAGTGTCCAGAATGTCGCTGCGGCGGCTGAGATACACCGGGATCTCGTACCGCTGGAACACGCTCTGGATGGTGGACTCATAGTCCGCCATGTTCCGGGCGGAGACGGCCATGTCCCGGTAGCGGTACTGCCCGGAGGCCGCCAGACGCCGGATGTCCGCCGCCGTCTGCTCCACCTCGGTGTAGAGATCCGCCGCCTCCCGCAGGTGGATGACGTCCCCCGTGTCCCCCTCCCAGGGGCGGTTCTCCCCGTAGAAGCACCGCTCCAGACGGGCCAGCGGCGTGTCATCCGGCCCGCCGGAGAGATACACCACCTCACAGGGACAGCCCGCCTCCGCCGCCAGACGGATCAGAGTGTCCCGGGTACGGTAGGACGCCTCGAAGATCTCGCTGCGTCCGCCCTTGGCCTCTCCCAGCAGCGTGACGGTGACGGACCGCGCCCGGCGCAGAAACACGCCCACCGCCCGCTGCTCCTGGGCGTTGAGATAGGTGAAGCCGTCCATGAACAGGTCTTTCCCGTCCACGTAGCCGGACTCCTCCAGATGGTCCACCAGCTTGCTCATCCGGTCCCGGGCGTCCAGTCCGGGGCGGCAGAGCCGGGAGCGATAGGCGCCGTACAGCAGGCTCAGGTCCGCCAGCTTGTCCCCGGTGGCGCCGGACAGGGCCTCCCCCTCCGCCGCCAGGGCCTCCGGCGTCACCTCGTAGCTCTGGAACTCGTCGAACAGGGCCAGCAGGTCCTCCAGAAACGCCGCCTTCCGGGAGGGACGGCGGTAGAGCTTCAGCTCCGGCGCCACCTCGCACAGGGCCTTCTGAAGGGTCAGCAGCTTGCCGCCGGCGTCCAGCGTCACGTCCGCAAGACCGCCGGTGCGGGTCAGCACCCGGGTGGCCAGACGGCGGAAGCTCAGCACCTCCGCGTGGCGGCTGGCGGTGTCGCCGCAGGCCCGGCACAGATCCACCTCCGCCGCGTGGGAGGCGTGCTCCGGCACCAGCAGGATCTGCCGGCCGCTGTCTCCCAGCTCCCGGATCTGCCGCAGGACCCGGGCGGATTTTCCGGTCCCGGCCCGGCCCATGAGAATGGTCAGCATGGCGTTTTCTCCTTTGTTTTTGATTACGGCCATTATACCATATCCCCTGCTCAGAAAACAGCGCACATTGCGTTTTTTGCCGATCCGTGGTATGCTGTACCCACCATCCCAGTCAAAGGAGCGTTTCCCATCATGGCCAGACATATCCCCAGCGGCGTCACCGCCGATCTGGCGCTCTGCCGCTTCGACCAGGCGCTGTCCGACGCCCTGCGGCCCTCCCCGGACTACGACGTGAATCAGTGGCTGTACGTGCCCAATGTCTACTCCGAATACCGGTACATTCTGGGCACCCGGGGTGCCCGGCCCCTGATCTGCGTGGGCATCAACCCCTCCACCGCCGCGCCGGACCATCTGGACCCCACCCTTCAGTCCGCCCAGCGGATAGCCCTGTCCAGCGGGTACGACAGCTTCCTCATGTTCAACGTCTACGCCCAGCGGGCCACCATCCCCGACGACATGGAGCCGTCCCTGAATCCGGACCTCCACGCGGAGAACCGGAAGGCCTTCGCCTATCTCCTCTCCCTGTCGGACCATCCGGCAGTGTGGGCCGCCTGGGGGAACATCATCGACAAGCGGGCGTATCTCCTGGACTGCGTCCGGGACTTCGCCGCCATGGCCCGGGACGTCGGGGCCGTCTGGTACTCCGCCGGACCGCCGCTGAAATCCGGCCATCCCCATCACCCGCTGTACCTGAAGCGGGGCACGGTCCTCCAGCCCTTCGACATGGACGGCTATCTGGCGGCCCGATGAGGGGTGCGCGTTTCCAAAACTCTCCCTTGCTGCAAAAAGAGCAGCTCCGTTTCAGAACGGAGCTGCTCTCAGGCTGTCGAGAAACCCGGTTGTGCAATTAGGCGGCAACCGGGTTTTCAGCACATATTCGGGAAAATAGAATCGAAAATAGGAAATGGGCAAAGTCATTCCATTTCCACCTTGCCATTTTTTTGAGGTTCATGGCAGCAAATTTAAGCTTCACCCATTTTGTTACTTGGGCCAAGCCTCTGTACTGTGTATAACGCATCGCGT
>NZ_JBQHUP010000073.1:0-8234 GCF_052065175.1 Dysosmobacter sp. HCP28S3_G4
GGGGGCAAGAGGGATACTAATTTTGTGGAGGGTTTTGTGAAAACAAACCCGTTTACTTTGGGGGGGTTTACAAAAACCCCCCCCCCCCCCCGGCGCTACAGAGTCCAACGGCAGTCAGACCACCAATGGCCGTCAGGTGGTCACTGTCCGGGTAAAGGCGGAGAATCCCGGGCTGATCACCGCCGGATATACCGCCAGCGCCGTCATCGGGAACTACACCAGCTACGGCAATTCCACGGTGAACGTGGGCGCCACCAGCATTATCACCGCCTCTGTCTCCGGCAAGGTGGAGGGACTGAATTTTCTGCCGGGAGACCCCATCTCCGACGGGCAGCAGATCTGCACCATCACCGGCGACACCGTGGACAATCAGGTAGACAACGCCCAGAACAGCATCGACAGCGCCCAGATCAGTCTGAACAACGCCCAGACCAATCTCCAGAATTCCCAGAAGAAGCTGGATGACTACAGCGTTACCGCCCCCATCTCCGGCACCGTGGTCACCAAGACCGCCAAGGCGGGCGACAAGATCGAGGGCGGCTCCACCGGTACCCTCTGCACCATCTACGACCTGAGCTATCTGGAGATGACCATGGCCATCGACGAGCTGGATATCGGCCAGGTGGCCGTGGGCCAGAGCGTCCGGATCACTGCCGACGCCGTGCCGGATCAGACCTACAGCGGCACCGTCACAAAGGTCTCCGTGGCGGGCACTACCTCCGGCGGCATCACCACTTACCCCGTCACCGTCCGCATCGACGAGACCGACGGCCTGCGGCCCGGCATGAACGTGGACGCGGAGATCGTCATCGAGAGCAGGGACAACGTGCTGGCGGTGCCCAGCGGCGCCGTGAACCGGGGCGACACCGTTCTGGTGACGGCGGACTCTCCCAGCGCGGCCAACGCCCTGGACCGGGAGGCTCCGGAGGGCTACGTCTACGTGCAGATCGGGACCGGCGTGGATGATGACAGCTATGTGGAGATCACCTCCGGCCTCCAGGAGGGCGATACCGTGGCCTATCTTCCCACCAGCTCCGGCAGTTCGAATATGATGATGGGCGGCATGATGATGGGCGGAATGCCCTCCGGCGGCATGGGCGGCGGCGCGCCCTCCGGCGGCATGGGCGGTGACCGCGGCGGAGGGCCCAGAGGATGAGCGCGCTGATCGAATTCCGGAACGTCTGCAAGTATTATCAGATGGGGGATACCACGGTCAAAGCGGCGGACCACATTTCCTTTCAGATTGAAAAAGGCGAGTTCGTGGCCATCGTGGGTCAGTCCGGCTCCGGCAAGTCCACCTGCATGAACATCATCGGCTGTCTGGATGTGCCTACCTCCGGCTCCTATCTGCTGGACGGACAGGACGTGGGCAGCATGGACAAAAACCAGCTGGCCGCCGTCCGGAACCGGATGCTGGGCTTCATCTTCCAGCAGTACAATCTGCTGCCCAAGCTGAACCTGCTGGAGAACGTGGAGGTCCCGCTGATGTACGCCGGCGTTCCCAGGGCGGAGCGCCGGGAGCGGGCCAGGGCCGTCCTGGAGCAGGTGGGCCTGGGGGATAAGCTGAAGCACAAGCCCCAGCAGCTGTCCGGCGGCCAGCAGCAGCGGGTGTCCATCGCCCGGGCGCTGGCGGGCCGTCCCGCGGTGATCCTGGCCGACGAGCCCACCGGCGCTCTGGATTCCCACACCAGCCGGGAGGTGTTGGGGATGCTCCAGGACCTCCACCGCCAGGGCAACACCGTGGTACTCATCACCCACGACAACTCCATCGCCGTCCAGGCCCAGCGGATCATCCGTCTGGAGGATGGACGGGTGGTCTACGACGGAGACGCCCACGCGCCGGAGGCGGTGGTCCGGCCCGGCGCCGCCGGGGAAGGGGGGGCTTGCCGTATGACGCTGCTGGAAACCTTTCAGCTCTCCCTGAAAAATATCATGGCCAGCAAGACACGGACGTTCCTGACCATGCTGGGCATCATCATCGGCGTCTGCGCCGTCATCGTCATCGTGGGCCTGGGCAACGGCATGCAGGGCTACATCGAGGACAGCTTCGCCGAGCTGGGAACCGACTCCCTCACCGTCATGGTGATGGGCCGGGGCTCCTCCCGCTCCGTGTCCGAGGACGACATGTACCAGATGATGGAGGACAACAGCGACGTTCTGAAGCAGCTCTCCCCCACGGTATCCGTGTCCTTCCCCCTGAAGATCGGCTCCGACACGGTCAGCACCACCACGTCCACCGGCATCAGCGAGGACTATTTCTCCATGAAGGACTACGACATCGCCCAGGGCCGGGGCATCGAGTACATGGACGTGGCCAACCGGAAGAAGGTCTGCGTCATCGGCCAGTACCTGAACATGGCCTACTTCGGCGGAAACGCCGTGGGCCAGACCATCAAGCTGGGCCAGAACACCCTGACCGTCGTGGGCGTCATGGCGGCGGAGAGCGGCGAGCTGGAGGAGGGCGGCACCGACGACTGCCTGTTCCTGCCCTATTCCACCGCCGCCCGGATGACCTACTCCGGCACCATCAGCAGCTACACGGTGACGGTCCGGGACAAGGACCGGATCGCCGAGGCCAAGACGCTGGTGGAGAACACCCTGTACCGGATCTTCGAGGATGAGGACGCCTACAACGTCATCAGCATGTCGGAGATGCTGGACACCATGAACTCCATGGTGAACGTGATCATCTACATTCTGGCGGCCATCGCGGCCATCAGTCTGGTGGTGGGCGGCATCGGCATCATGAATATCATGCTGGTGTCCGTCACGGAGCGCACCCGGGAAATCGGCATCCGGAAGGCGCTGGGCGCCCGGGAGAGCGCCATCATGCGGCAGTTTGTCATCGAGGCCGCCGTCACCTCCGCCCTGGGCGGTATCCTGGGCATCCTGGAGGGCGACGGACTGTCCTCCATTGCCACGGTGGTGATCTCCAGCGTCATGGACACGGAGCTGACCGTCAGCCCCACCCTCGGTGCGGTGCTGCTGGCCTTCGGTGTGTCTGCCGGCATCGGCGTCCTGTTCGGCTGTCTGCCCGCCAAAAAGGCGGCCCGACTGAACCCCATCGACGCATTGAGAAGCGAATAAAAGAGATCACAAGGCCCCCGGACCATCGGTCCGGGGGCCTTCAGCTTGTCGAAAAACCCTGTCTGAAGGAAAAGAGTCCTTTTTTGCAGGGGGAGTACGAGGGGGCGGGAGCCCCCTCGTGTTGGATTGAATGCCTGCAAAAAGCCTGTGTCAGCAGGCGTTTGCGCCGCGCAGCGGCAGCTTTTCGGCCCGCTGCGCGGGCAGAAAAGCGAGGCATTGTGAAGGCTGTCGAAAAAGTCCATCGGACTTTTTCGACAGCCTGAAGGCCCCCGGACCATCGGTCCGGGGGCCTTGCCCTGCCGGGCGCGTCACGCCGTAAACTGTACGGCGGAGATACCGGCGTCTATGGTGCGGAGGACGTTCCGGGCGTTGTCCAGTTCCAGATAGAGGGGATGGTCCGTCAGTCCCTCATCGGTGAGCAGCTTCACGGTGCGGGTGACGGTGGTCCCGGCGGGCACCTGGGTGGGGTTCGTGATGGCGGCGGTGCCCGTCAGCATGCCCAGGGAGAACTGAATGGGCGCGGGACCGTTGTTGGTGATGGTGATGCTGACGTAGTCGCCCTCCGCCGGGTTCGGGGAGAGACTGCGGGTAAATGCCTCCTGCTGCTGGCAGTCTGCGGAGAGCAGTGTTTTTCCCTCCGGCGCGGGGATGGGGTCCACCTCCTCGTAAAGACCGTTCCAGCTGCATCCGGGAT
The DNA here is from genome assembly GCF_052065175.1 of Dysosmobacter sp. HCP28S3_G4. Classification (NCBI taxonomy): domain Bacteria; kingdom Bacillati; phylum Bacillota; class Clostridia; order Eubacteriales; family Oscillospiraceae; genus Dysosmobacter; species Dysosmobacter sp. HCP28S3_G4. The sequence goes on from NZ_JBQHUP010000073.1 coordinate 3,782, forward strand.
CGGAGAGGGGCAGCAGATGCAGGGCCAGCTCATCCGGCACGGTGACCTCGACGGTCTGGAGGACGCTGTTCCACTCCACCGGCAGGCCGATGGCCTGGGCAAAGTACCGGATGGGGACGTAGTTGGTGGTACCGCCCTGTTCATCCGTATACAGAATGGTGGAGGGAATGGCGGCACCGGCATCCGTGGTCAGGTCCTTATTCCGCCACAGGATCCGATTGTGGTTGACGGAGACATGGGCGGTATTGAAGCTGACGGTGCCGGAGGCGGCCAGGGCGGTGACAGCCGTGCAGCAGAGCAGGAAGGCAGCGGCCATTCCCGCCAGGAAACCGGGGAGACTTCGGTGCTTTTTCATAGTTGTACACTCCTTCAAGATTGAGTCGGACGTCCGGCGGGCCTGCGGCCCTCATTTACCAAGATGCCGTCCGGGAAAAAAACGTTGCGCTTTTCAAAATTTTCTCTTGACCTTCCACCGGCTGGAGGGCTTACGCTTCGTACATCCCAATAAAATTTTCGCAGGGACGAAAAAAGGCCTTGACAAATTGTACGATTGTGTTATTGTATCAAGTACATAATACAATTATACAGTTTGCCGGGGAACACCGGCGGAATGGAAGGAACAGGTGAGCGGAATGAACGAGCAGATCATGGAGGTACAGAGCGGAACACCGGATGCCCCGGCGGAACCGCCGAAGAAGGCGCCGAAGCCGCCGAAGCCGAAAAAGCGCCGCCGGTGGGTCCGGCGTCTGGCGGTGCTGGCGGTATTGGCCCTGATCGGAGCCGGGGCGTACCGGATCCTCAGCGCCCCGAAAGTGCTCCAGCCCAGCGCCGGATATCAGGTGGAACAGGCCGCCCGGCGGGACATTCAGGTGACGGTCTCCGGCAGCGCCACGCTGGAGCCGGCGGACGCCTACAACGTCAACGCCCTGGTCACCGGCGAGATCATCAGCTCCCCCTTTGAGGAGCTGGACAACGTGAAGGAGGGCGACCTGCTGTACGCCATCGACGCGGGCTCCGCCCAGGACTCCATCAACTCCGCCGCCATTTCTCTCCAGCAGGAGGAGCTGAACTACCAGCGGGCTGTGGACGCTAAGACGCCCCGGACCTCCATCGGCGGCACCATCAGCGAGGTCTACGTGAAGAACGGCGACAGCGTCAACGCCGGCGACAAGCTGGCGAAGATTGTGTCCAGCACCGACATCGTGGCGGACTTCCTGTTCACCTACGTGGACCCGTCGGAGTTCCATGCCGGACAGAGCGCCACTGTGTTCATCAACGGCTTTGCAGGTTCTGTCCAGGGTACGGTGGAGTCCGTGTCCGACTCCACCACCGTCACCAGCAACGGCAAGGAGTCCTGCACCGTCCGGGTGCGGATCGCCAATCCCGGGACGCTGACGGACGCCGGGAGCTACACAGCCCAGGCCGTCATCGGCAGCTACACCAGCTACGGCAACGCCAGATTGTCCATGGGCGGCAGCACCGTGGTCTGCGCCGACGGCAGCGGCACCGTCTCCGGCTTTTCCAAGCTGCCCGGCAGCACCGTGGCTCAGGGGGAGGCCCTGTGTACCCTCTCCTCCGACGCCCTGGACCAGCAGATCGAAGACGCTCGGCTCAGCATCCAGTCCGCCCGCCTGCGGCAGAGCAGCGCACGGGACTCCCTGGATGGCTACCGCATCACCTCGCCCATCTCCGGCACCGTCATCCAGAAGAACTTCAAGGCCGGGGACAAGGTGGACGGCGTCACCTCCGGCACACTGGCGGTGGTGTATGACCTGAGTTATCTGAAAATGGACATGAACGTCAACGAGCTGGACATCGGCAAGGTGAAGGTGGGCCAGACGGTGGAGCTGACCGCGGCGGCCCTGCCGGGCCAGACCTTCACCGGACGGGTGGACAAAGTCAGTATCGCCGGCGTCACCAAGGACAATTTCACCACCTATCCCGTCACCATCGTGGTGGAGGACTACGGGGACCTGCGGCCCGGGATGAACGTCTCCGCCACCATCATCGGCGAGACGGCGGGGAACGTTCTGTGCGTGCCGGTGGAGGCCGTCAGCCGGGGAAATACCGTCACCGTGCCCGGCGAGGGCGCCCTGACGGAGGACGGCGCCGCCGTCCTGGACGCGACGAAGCTGGAGGAGCGCACGGTGTCCATCGGCCGCAGCGACAGCCAGTACATCGAGATCCTCGACGGTCTGGAGGACGGCAACGCCGTCGTGGTGCAGGACCCGGCGGCAGCCGCCATGGGAGGCTGAGGCCATGGGACATCTCATAGAGCTGCGGGACGTGTACAAGATCTACCCCATGGGAGACGAGGAGGTCCACGCCCTGGACGGTGTCAGCCTGACCATCGACCGGGGGGAGTTCGTGGCCATCGTAGGCCAGTCCGGCTCCGGCAAGTCCACGGCCATGAACATCATCGGCTGCCTGGATGTGCCCACCTCCGGCACCTATCATCTGGGGGGCGTGGACGTGTCCACCATGGACGACGATCAGCAGGCGGAGATCCGCAACCGGATGCTGGGCTTCATCTTCCAGCAGTACAACCTGATCCCCAAGCTGACGGTGCAGGAGAACGTGGAGCTGCCGCTGCTGTACGCCGGCGTGGGGGCGGAGGAGCGACACCAGCGGGCCATGCGGTCCCTGGAGCGGGTGGGACTGGCGGAGAAGCGGAAGAACCTGCCCTCCCAGCTGTCCGGCGGACAGCAGCAGCGGGTGTCCATCGCCCGGGCGCTGGCGGGAGAGCCGTCGGTGATCCTGGCGGATGAGCCCACCGGCGCCCTGGACTCCCGGACGGGTCGGGAGGTGCTGGGCTTCCTCCGGAAGCTCAACGCCGAGGGAGACACGGTGGTGCTCATCACCCATGACAACTCCATCGCCGTGAAGGCCAGACGCATCGTCCGGCTCCAGGACGGCCGGATCATTTACGACGGCGACGCCAACGCCCCGGAGGCGGTGGTCCGTCCGGAGGAGACAGAGGAGGCAGAGGCATGAACTTCACCCAGTCCTTCAAGCTGGCCATCAAATCCCTGCGCACCAGCAAGATGCGGTCCTTCCTGACCATGCTGGGCATCATCATCGGCGTGGCGTCGGTGATCATCATTCTCTCCCTGGGCAACGGCCTCACCGGCATGGTGGAGCAGCAGGTGGAAAAGTTGGGCGTGAACCAGATCTACGTCTACACGTGGGGCCGGGGGGACGGCACCACCCTGAGTGTGGAGCCGGAAGACCTGTACGCCCTGACCGACCAGTATCCGGCCATCTTCAGCGGCGTCACGCCCTGGGTCTCCGGCGGCAGCGGCGTGCGGCAGGGGAGCATGGAGTTTGAAAAGACCGCCGTCTACGGCGTCAGCGAGGCCATGTACCGGCCGGAGACCGGCACCACCCTGGACGGCGACACCCTGGCCAAAGGCCGCTATCTCCGGTACGTGGACGTGGTCCAGCGGCAGAACGTCTGCGTCATCGGCGCGTATCTGGAGCGGGAGGCGTTCCGGGGCGACGCCCTGGGCAAGACCCTGACCATCGGCGGCGTGCCCTATACGGTGGTGGGGGTTCTGGCGCAGAACAGCGAGGTGATGGAGGAGGGCCGCGGCGATGACCGGGCCTACATCCCCTACGAGAACGCCATGGCCCTGTCCGGCAGCCGCGCCGTCACCCTGTATCAGATGACCGCCGTTTCCCGGGACACGGTGAAAGCGGCGAAGATCCTCCTGTCGGACTACCTCTACCAGTTCTATCAGGACGAGGAGGCCTATTACATCGAGACCATGCTGGAGTCGGTGGAGATGATCAACGCCATGATGGGCGTAGCCATGCTGGTACTGGTGGCCATTGCCGCCATCAGCCTGCTGGTGGGCGGCATCGGCATCATGAACATCATGCTGGTGTCCGTCACGGAGCGCACCCGGGAGATCGGCATCCGGAAGTCCCTGGGCGCCAAGCGCCGGGACATCCGGCGGCAGTTCGTCATCGAGGCGGGCACCACCTCCGCCATCGGCGGTCTGGCGGGCATTCTGCTGGGATATCTGACAGCCACGGGCATCGGCTCCATTCTGGGCGGGATCCTGCTGGCGCAGTTGGGTACCAGCGGCATCACCTTCAACGCCACCCCGTCCCTGAACGCCATTCTCATCAGCTTCGGCGTCAGTGTGGGCATCGGCGTCCTGTTCGGCTATCTTCCCGCCAACAAGGCGGCGAAGCTGAATCCCATCGACGCATTGCGTTATGAGTAAAGGGAGTTTTTCAGAGCCAGCGGCCTGGAAAGGCCGCTGGCTTCAGGCTGTCGAAAAAGTCCATAGACTTTTCCGACAGCCTGCCTAATGTCTCGATTTTCGGACCGCGTAGCGGACCGAAAATCTGCCGCTGCGCGGCGCAAACGCCTGCTAACGCAGGCTTTTTGCAGACATTCGATTCCATACGAAGGGGCTCCCGCCCCCTCGTACTCCCCCTGCAA
>NZ_JBQHUP010000074.1:0-8173 GCF_052065175.1 Dysosmobacter sp. HCP28S3_G4
TTCGAAGCTTTCGGACGGATCCGTTTGTTATCAGCAACTTTTAAAAGATATCACATTCGCATTGGTTTGTCAAGAAGTTTTTTGAACCGCTTTTCAAACTTACGTCGGTCATCCAGCGGAACTCTCGCCTCGCCTGACGGCTTTGTAAGAATACCAAACCTTTCGACAAAAGTCAACGGTATTTTCCCGTGTTTGTACACTTTTTTTCTTCTTTTTCCCGCACATCCTAATATTTGGAATTTTTCGTAAAGCGTGATTAATGTTGAGAATATTTATTATCAGTTTAATTTATATCTGTTTTTCATTTTACACCACCTTTTCGTCACTTTTACTTTCACGTCCCATAAGACGCAGAAACGCAATGGAAACTGATACCTCATTTTCCTCTGAAAGTCAGGTCTCCCCCTTCAGATTCCGGAGCATCAGCTCCACTGTGCCGTTCATTGCCGCTCCGATTTTATCCAGCGTCTGTATCACGCTCTCCTTGGTGCGCATCTGCTGTCCCAGCCAGTCCATAATCAGTCCCGTCGCTGTCACAGTGATCAGATCCGTGACAAAAGCAATGTCCTCCTCAGGGGCCGGCGGCTCCATTCCGGCAGCCTGATGCTCCACCACCGCTTGGCAATAAGGTCCCAGCACTTTCCGGATGTAGCGCGTCACCACCTCATGGTTGATGGAGTTGTATGCGTTGAGGATCAGACCGCGGTTGTCCTGGAGGCGGCAGATCAGCGCCTCCATCCCGGCGCTCCAGTTGTCGTAATCCAGATTTTCTCTGGCAATGTCCTCCAGGTCCTCCTGAAAGATCCACTCCATCAGTTCATAGATGTCGTGAAAGTGATAGTAAAACGTCTGGCGGTTGACGCCGCAGTCCTCCACGATGTCCTTGACTGTGATCTTGTTGAGTCCGCGTTTGCTCAGAAGCTTTTTGAACGTCTCTGCCAGTGCCCGTTTTGTGGTCACAGACATGGTGATCTCCCTCCCGTAAAACCGAAGCGGCTTCTTTTGTATTAATTGTATGTTGATTGTAGCATGGTTCCCGATAAAAAGAAAGGAGGAGCCTCCGGACGGACGCTCTCTCCTCTGCTGCTGATTTCTTTTGTGATACCTGCGGCATCAATCCGCCCCGGGGTCTTTCAGACCGTTCAGTTCCGCCGCCGTCCGCAGCAGGACGGCGGGTTCGTTGGGCAGTTCCTCCTCCACGACCTTGTCCAGCAGGGCGTTCAGCGTCCGGCCCACCGCCGGTCCGGTGATCCCCATGGCCGTCAGGTCCCGGCCGCTCAGGGCCAGCTGCCGCAGGGAAAAGCACCGGTCCGCTTGCAGAATGTCCTCCATGATGGTCTCCGCTCTGCGGATCTCCCTCTGGTTTTCCGCCTGATACGCCGGAGCCTGGGCCAGATTGTCCGCCCGCTTCACCTCCAGCAGCAGCCGCAGACGCTCCTCGCCCAGCAGCCTCAGCGCCTGGCGGATGCCCTTTTCCGTCCGTGGAAATACCCGGTCGTGGTTCTCCACCAGGCTGAGGATCAGATCCCGGCGGCAGTTGTCGAATTTCAGCCGCCGCAGGATGTCCGCCGCCAGTTCCCGGCTCACCTTTGGGTGGCCGTAGAAATGTCCCACGCCCTGCTCGTCCACAGTGAAGCAGGAGGGCTTCCCCAGGTCGTGGAGCAACATGGTCATCCGCAGCGCCACGTCCGGCCGGACAGCCTCCACGCTGTGAATGGTGTGTTCCCACGCGTCATAACAGTGGTGGGGATTCCGCTGGTCCAGGCCCACCATGGGCAGGATCTCCGGCATCCATACACTCAGCACCTCCGGATAGTCCCGCAGCACCCGCGCGGCGGCCCTGCCGCACAGCAGCTTTTCCAACTCCATCCGGACGCGCTCCGCCGCGATGTCCCTCATCAGCTCCCGGTTCCGCCGGATGCTCTCCGCCGTGGCGGGATCAATGGAAAATCCCAGCACCGCCGTGAACCGCAGGCCCCGCATGATCCGCAGGGCGTCCTCGCCGAACCGGCGGTCCGGCTCTCCCACGCACCGCAGGACCCGCCGCTCCAGGTCCGTCCGGCCGCCGAAGGGGTCCCGGACGCGGCCGTCCAGGCCCAGTGCCATGGCGTTGACCGTGAAGTCCCGGCGGCGCAGGTCCTCCTCCAACGAGCGGGTGAAGGAGACGCTGTCCGGATGGCGGTGGTCCCGATACGTCCCATCCTGGCGGTAGGTGGTAACCTCCACCCGAAGCCGGCCCGTCACCACCGTGACAGTGCCGTGCCGAAGCCCCGTGGGGATGGCCCGGCGGCCGAAGACAGCCATGGTCTCCTCCGGCAGGGCCGAAGTAGTGACGTCCCAGTCCTCCGGCGCGCCGCCCAGAAGAAGGTCCCGGACACAGCCTCCCACGCACCAGGCCTCATGGCCCGCCGCCTGAAGGGGCTGCAAAACCGCTCTCACATCCTCCGGTATCCGCTGTTCCATGCCCATCGACGCTCTCTCCTGTTCCGCCCGTCAGGGGGCTTTTCACCCGCTCCCGGAAATCCGTTGGATTTCAGTTGCTTTTTCCATGCGGGTGTACTATAATAAATTGCCTTTTGTGGTACTATTATAATGTATTATAATGATTATAATCAATTTCCCCTGATTTTGCAATTCCCGGCAGTCCTCTGCCGGGATGGGTCTGAATTTTGATTACGGCGCTCCGGCGCCCGGAGGTTTTCTATATGATGAACAATCCTCATCCCATCGGTGATTATATCGTCCCCGGCAAGCGCGCCCATCTGGTGGGCATCGGCGGCGTGTCCATGTGTCCTCTGGCGGAGGTGCTCCTCGGCATGGGCCTTCAGATCCAGGGGTCGGACATGAACGACAGTGAGACTGTCCGGCATCTGCGGTCCCTCGGGATCCCCGTGGCCGTGGGCCACAACGCCGAGAACCTGGGCGACTGCGACTTCGTCATCCGCACCGCCGCCGTCCATGACAGCAATCCGGAGATCGCCGGCGCCGTGGCCCGGGGCATCCCCGTCTATGAGCGGGCCCAGGCCTGGGGCGCCATCATGCGCAGCTATCCCAACGCCCTGTGCGTCTCCGGCACCCACGGAAAGACCACCACCACCTCCATGTGCACCCACATCTTCATGGCCGCCCAGGCGGACCCCACCGTCATGATCGGCGGTACCCTGCCCCTGCTCCACTCCGGCTACCGGGTGGGCAAGGGCGACACCATCATTCTGGAGTCCTGCGAGTACTGCAACAGCTTCCTGAATTTCTTCCCCACCGAGGCCATCATCCTCAATGTGGAGGCGGACCATCTGGACTTCTTCAAGGATCTGGAGGACATTGAGCACTCCTTCCGGAAGTTTGCGGAGCTGGTGCCCCCCTCCGGCCATGTCATCGCCAACGCCGACGACCAGGGCGCCGCGGACGCCCTGCGGGATCTGGGCCGCCCGGTGTTCACCTTTGGTCTGGACCACCCCGCCGACTGCACCGCCGCCAACATCGGCCAGCAGGACGCCTGTCCGGAATTCGACGTCATGATCCACGGTCAGAAGTACGCCCATGCGGCGCTGCGGGTCCATGGACGCCACAATATCCTCAACGCCCTGGCCGCCGCCTCCGCAGCCTATCTGCTGGGCATCCCCGGCGAGGCGGTGGAGCGGGGACTGGAAACCTTCACCGGCGCCAACCGCCGCTTTGAGAAGAAGGGCAGCTATCACGGCGCCGACGTCTACGACGATTACGCCCACCATCCCGACGAGCTCCACGCCCTGCTGGAGTCCGTGAAGGGCATGGGCTACCGTCGGGTCATCGCGGCCTTCCAGCCCCACACCTACTCCCGCACCGAGAAGCTGTTTGACCGGTTCGTAGAGGAGCTGAAGACGCCGGATATCGCCATTCTGGCGGAGATCTACGCCGCCCGGGAGTCCAACACCTCCGGCATCTCCTCCGCCGACCTGTGCCGGGAGATCCCCGGGTCCATCTACTGCTCCACGCTGGAGAAGGTGACGGACCGGCTGGCGGAGCTGGCGCAGCCCGGCGATCTCATCCTCACCGTGGGCGCCGGCGACATCTACCGGGCCGGCGAAAAGCTGCTGGAAAGGGCGTGACCGCGTGAACATCTCTCAAGTCTTTCACAACACCCGTCCGGAGGGGGATCTGTCTCCCTCCGAGGCAGCGGCCTTTGATCTGCTGGAGGAACTGCGCATCCCCTACGACCGGGTCTCCCATGACCACGCCGACACCATGGAGGACTGCGCCGCCATCAGCGACATTCTGGGCATCCGGATCTGCAAGAACCTGGTTCTGTGCAACCGGCAGAAGACGGAGTTCTACCTTCTCACCATGCCGGAGGACAAGCCCTTCCACACCAAGGACCTGAGCCATCAGATCGGCTCGTCCCGGCTGTCCTTCGCGCCGCCGGAGCTGATGAGTGAGCTCATCGGCTGCACCCCCGGTTCCGCCAGTGTGCTGGGGCTGATGAACGACACCGATCGCCGGGTCCGGCTGCTCATGGACCGGGATGTGGCCCAGGCGGAGTGGTTCGGTTGCCATCCCTGCCTGAACACCAGCAGTCTCCGTATCCGGACCCGGGACCTGCTGGATGTGTTTCTGCCCCACACCGGCCACAGCGTCACGCTGGTAGAGCTGTGAGCGCGGCCCCCCTCTGAGAGAGAACAGACAGAAACATATATTTCGGGGAGATACCAATGGATCCGAACAACATCTGGGACTGCCGCCGCAAGCGGATTTTTGAGATCATCGAGATTGGGGATACATACGATTATCCCAGCCGCGCCTACGACTTTCTGAACGCGGTGGCCATCGTCGTCAACCTGGTGGTCAGCGTGATGTATACCTTTGACGACATCCGCAGCGCCCACGGCACTCTGCTGCTGACCATCGAAGCCGTCACGGTGGCGTTTTTCTTCGTGGATTACCTGCTCCGGCTCTGGACGGTAAAGTTCCTCTACCCGGGCATGCCGTCGTACCGGTCTTTTCTGAAATACGTGTTCTCCTTTACCGGCATCGTGGACCTGCTGTCCTTCCTGCCCTACTATCTGCCCATCTTCTTCCCCTCCGGCAGCGTGGCCTTCCGGATGTTCCGGGTCATGCGCATCTTCCGGCTGTTCCGCATCAACGCCTACTACGACTCCCTGAACGTCATTTCAGAGGTCATCGCCAGCAAGCGCCAGCAGCTGTTCTCGTCGGTGTTCATCATCCTGATTCTCATGCTGGCCTCCAGCCTGTGCATGTACAGTCTGGAACACGACGCCCAGCCGGATGTGTTCACCAACGCCTTCTCCGGCATCTGGTGGGCGGTGTCCACGCTGCTGACCGTGGGATACGGGGATATCTATCCCATTACCGATATGGGCCGTCTGTTCAGCATTATCCTCACATTTCTCGGCGTGGGCATGGTGGCCATCCCCACCGGTATCATTTCCGCCGGCTTCGTGGATCAGTACTCCCGCGTCAAGCAGATCAGTGAGTACGCCAGTGAGGAGGCCGTCCGCTTCATCAAAGTCCATCTGACGGAGGATGACCACTGGGCGGGGAGAACGGTGAAAGACATCGGACTCCCCTACGGCGTCATCGTGGCAGCTATCCAGCGGAACGGGAAGATCATCGTTCCCCGGGGCAATGTGACTCTCTGGGCCGGGGACACCCTTGTTCTGGGCGCGGAATCCTATCAGGACGATCAGCACATCGATCTGAAGGAAGTGGTCCTCCGGATCCACCACCCTTGGAACAAGCGGTATATCCGGGATCTGGACATCTCCCGTCAGACCTTTATCATCATGGTGAAGCGGGAGGGCAAGATCATGATCCCCAAGGGCGATCTGATGCTGCAGGAGGGCGACCACGTGATCCTCTACAGCCAGAAGTATCTGTCCAGCGCCAGCAGCATCCATCTGTAAAAAACAGAGCGCCCGGCCGGGCGCTCTGTTCGTCTTTATCCGTTTGTCTGCTTTTTCCGTCCGCCGATGAACAGGATGAACACCAGTGCGCTGACCGCCATGAGATACGGATAGAACAGATACGGCAGCAGGCTCATGGCGGACAGGCCCGCCGCGGCCAGTCCCGCGCCGGACACGGCGTACAGCAGCTGGGCGCCGTAGGGCAGGATGCCCTGGATGACAGACGCGAAAATATCCAGTAGCGACGCGGTGCGCCGGGGATCAATGCCATATTCCTGGCTGATATCCTTCGCGATGGCGCCGGTCATGATGATGGCCACCGTGTTGTTGGCCGTGGCCACGTCCACCGCCGCCACCAGTCCCGCGATGCCCAGCTGGGCGCCCCGCTTGCTGCGGATATGCCGCCGTGCGAAGGACAGAATGGCGTCAATGCCGCCGTACTCCTTGATGAGGGCGCTGATGCAGGCCACCACGATGGAGATGACGGTGATGTCGTACATGCCCGTGACGCCGTCTCCCAGTCCCGTCAACAGATCCGTCAGGGAGACGCCGGTCCCCAGGCCCACCGCCAGGGACAGCACCGTTCCGGCGATGAGGACGCCGAATACGTTGAAGCCCAGGACGGCTCCCACCAGCACCACCAGATAGGGCACCACCTTGATGACGCTGAAGGCCTGCTGCTCGATCTCCGCGTCCAAATGGGGCGTGATGACCAAGAACAGCGCCAGCGTGGCCAACGCCGCCGGCAGGACGATGAGGAAGTTCATCCGGAACTTGTCCTTCATCTCGCAGCCCTGGGTCCGCACCGCCGCGATGGTGGTGTCGGAGATCATGGAGAGGTTGTCGCCGAACATGGCGCCGCAGACCACCGCCGCCGTGCACAGCGGCAGGGAGAAGCCGGTGGAGGCGCTGATGCCCGCCGCGATGGGTGCCAGGGCGGCGATGGTCCCCACGCTGGTGCCCATGGACAGGGAGATGAAGCAGGCAATGAGGAACATGCCGCCCACCGCCAGCTTCGCGGGGATCAGGGACAGAAACAGATACACCGTGGAATCCGCGCCGCCGGCGGCCTTGATGGTGCCGGAGAAAATGCCCGCCAGCAGGAAGATCAGGCACATGGTGATGATGTTGTCATCCGCCAGTCCCTGGGCGATGACGTGGATCTTCCGGTTGAAATCCAGTTTCGGGTTCTGGACAAAGGCCACCATCAGGGCGATGAGAAATACGAACACCGTGGGCATGGCGTAAAAACTGCCCAGTGCGATGCCGCTGCCGATGTACAGCACCAGAAATACCCCGATGGGCAGCAGCGCCCTGTAATTTCCTCTGTTCTCGTTCATTGTGGATGTTCCCCTCTCGTTTTTCTTGTGTCTTCTCTCTGCGAAAGTCCCCCTGTTCAGCGGGACAGCTCCTCCACGGAGCATTGCCGCACCACGGCGGACAGTTCAGCCTCTTCCGCACAGACACCGGCATAATAGCCCCGGAACACCTCCAGAGGCCGGTATCCGACGCCGGGCGGCAGAATCGGCTCCGTTCGGAGGACGGCGGCGACGCCGGCGCCGTCCCGTTTGGCGGCCGCCTCCCGGCGGACCCACCAGCGGAGAAATTCCGCCCGGTCCGCCGTCCCGGCCAGACGCTCCATCGTCCGGCGGCCCACCGGACGGTCGAACTCGATGTCCACCCCCACCGGGGCGACGGACACTCCTGCCAGCACCGCGCCATTCGTGTGGCTCAGGCTGAAGCACACCTCCGGATGCGCCGGGAAAAAGGGCTTTCCCCGGTCCGACCAGGCCATCTGCGGCAGGACGTCCCAGCCCATCCGGGTCCGGAGGGCCAGTGTCAGGAGGGCGTAGGCGCACAGCGGTTCCCGCCAGGCCGTCCGGTCCGTCCACAGCAGCCGCTCGCGCCGCCGGGACGGCAGCCGTTCCAGAAGGACCGCCGTCTCGCTTTCCGTCAGAGGCCGGTCCAGCCGCGCCGCCCACAGGTCCATGACGCCGTCTCTCCTTTCGCCGCCCCCGGAGTCCGGGAGATTTTCGCAAAATTACACAATTTTATTGTACTCTTTTCGACATTGCTTTGTAAAGACTTCCTTTTCCCAAAGATGCCTGAATTTTTTTTACGAAAAAAAGAGGAAATCGGCGTTCTTTTGGGTATATCTAATTTAGGGAACCTCTGAATAATAGCCTTTGTCCTGTTCCTGCTCAATGTATTAGCCGCTATTTGCACTTGGTTAAGGTAATTTAAGCGAAAAAATAGCCATTATTTCTCTGCTT
>NZ_JBQHUP010000075.1:0-8136 GCF_052065175.1 Dysosmobacter sp. HCP28S3_G4
GGGCATTTTATTTCCTGGTTGTTGTATTTGTATTTTGGGTTGGAATAACCCCCCACCCGAAGATCTTTTTTATTTTAACGCCGCGGCCGCTTTCCCGGGGCCGCGGGCAGCTTGGCGAAAAATCTTTTCGCCAAGCTGCCGCAAGTTTTTCTGCACTTTTCAAGTGCAGAAAAACTTATGATTTAAAACGAAAGACACCCCTCCTGGGTTTCTTTCGTAACTATCTTCCTTCCCGTCGCGCAAGATATACGGGTTTCTCGAGAGATCAAAGCCGCGGCCCCCGTGAGAGGGGCCGCGGCTTCAGTTTATGCAGGTTTTTCCGGTCTATCCGTGTTTTTACCGGTAGGTGGGGACCAGGATCTCCGGCAGGCGGTCCGTCACCTCGAAGGAGGGACCGGGCAGCGTCTCCACGCTGCCGGAGCAGAACAGCTCCAGAAACCGCTCCACCCCGCCGATGTTGGGCAGGCCGTAAGGGGCGTGACGGTAGTGCATGGGCACGGCGCACCGGGGATGGAGCTGGCGCACCGTCTCCTTGGCCTCCTCCGGGCCGATGGTGTACACGCTGCCCACGGGCACCAGCAGCACGTCCGCCTGTCCGATGGCCGCCGCCTGCTCCCCGCTCAGCAGGTGCCCCAGGTCCCCCAGATGGCACACGCTGACGCCCCCGGCGGTGAACACCCGGATGGTGTTGGTGCCCCGGAGGGCGCCGCCCTGGCCGTCGTGGAAGGAGGCAATTTCCCGGACGGTGAAGGGGCTCTCCCGCTCCGGCAGCAGCGTCACCCCCGCCCGGTAGTTGTGGTCGAAGTGCTCATGGCTGCAATAGACGGCGTGGGCCTCCGTGCAGGTGTCCGGATAGCCCGTCACCCCGGTGAAGGGGTCCGTGATGATCTGATAGCCGTCGTGTTCGATGCGGAAGCAGGAATGGCCCAGCCAGGTAATGGTCATGAACATACGCTCCTTTTCTGTATTCGTCCGAATGCGGGCATTCGGGCGGGAAGATGTGATCCTGATGGTCAGATTCTATCACAGTTTCCCCCGGCCGTCATCCTCTTTTTTCGGCTGGTCCGGCAGCTTCCGGCCCTTCTTCTTTCGCAGGACCCGGAGCACCACTACGATCACCGCCGCCAGCACCAGCAGCCACACCCAGCCGTAGGCCAGGGCGATGAGAATGCCCTGCACGCCGGTGATGAAGCCCTTCCAGCCGGAGGACAGGGCCGTGCCCAGCCGCTGGACGAAGCCCGTGGCCGGGGCCTCGGTGTCCGACAGGCGGTAGACCTCCTCCAGGGACAGCGTCACCGTGGAGTAGCCCACCAGGGAGTCGTAGTGCCGCAGCTCCCCGGACAGGGAGTCGATGGCCTGCTCCGTGTCCGAGATGGCGCTCTCGATGGTGATGATGTCCTCCATGTTCTCCGCCTTGGCCAGCAGCGCCTGGAGCCGCTCCAGCTTCGTCTGCTGGGTCTTCAGACGGCCCGCCGTGTCGTAGTAGTACTCGCTGACGTCCTCGCAGGAGGTGTTCTGCCACGTGACATGGCACAGCTCCCCCACCTGGGTCAGAAAGCGCTGGAAGTTCTCCGCCGGGACCCGGACGGTGTAGCTGCCGTGGCGGTAGCCGCTGCCGTACTCCCCCACGCCGCTGTCCTGGAACCAGCCGCCGCAGTCCTCCACCAGCGCCGTCAGGCTCTCCGCCGCGGCGTCGAAGTCCTGGGTCTCCAGGGACAGCTCCGCCCGGTAGACGCGCTTGGCGGGCTGGAGCGCCGTCTCGCCCCGGCCGCTTTCCGGGGCCGCCTCCGGCTCCTGGGGGGACGCCATGGCGCCGGGCGCGCCGTTGTCCCAGCCCCGGCCGCCGGCGTAGCTGTACGACTCCGTGACTGCCATGTCCGCCGACGCCGTGCTGGAACCGCTGGACGCGCCACAGCCCGCCAGTGCCAGCGCCGCCGTCAGGCACAGCGCCGCCAGCGCGAGACCTCTCTTTTTCATCCGCTTCATGGGATATCCTCCTTGTATTATAGAGTAGTAGTTATTAGAGCCCCTCTCCAAGGGCTGTGCTACACTGTAAGGGATGCTGTGGATTGGTAATCGCCTCCTTCGAGTGTCCGGATCTTCCCGCCGGACCTTTGTTTCTTTAGACGGAAACGGCGGCAAAAGGTTCCCTCCCCTGTGGAAAAAACGGAAGTTTTTTCATGGGCGCGGCGGTTTTCCCCAAATCTTTTCCCGCCGGGCATTGCCTTTTTCCGGGGAAGGCGGTAAAATACGGCTGATCGTTTGTCTCCCGCCCCGGGAGCACACTATACATATGGAGGAGAACATCATGACTTATCAGGAGATCCTGGCCGCCGCCCGCACCTGCTCCGGCCCCTACTGCAAGGCCTGCCCCGTCTGCAACGGCATGGCCTGCAAGAATACCGTCCCCGGCCCCGGCGCCAAGGGCATCGGCACCGGCTTCATCCGCAACTACCAGAAGTGGCAGGAGCTGTGCGTCAACATGGACACCATCTGCGAGAACAAGCCCGTGGACACCTCGTTTGAGCTGTTCGGCCGGAAGTTCGCCCTGCCCGTATTCGCCGCCCCCGTGGGCGCCATGACCCTCCACTACGGCGACAAGTACGACGACCTGACCTACAACGACCTGCTGGTCTCCGCCTGCGCCCAGGCGGGCATCGCCGCCTTCACCGGCGACGGCACCAACCCCGCCGTGGTGGAGGCCGCCGCCGTGGCCCTGAAGAACAACCAGGGCCTGGGCGTGCCCACCGTCAAGCCCTGGGATCTGGACACCATCCGCCACAAGATGGATCTGGTGAAGGCCGCCGATCCCTTCGCCATCGCCATGGACATCGATGCCGCCGGACTGCCCTTCCTGAAGGGCCTCAATCCCCCCGCCGGCAGCAAGACCGTGGAGGAGCTGAAGGAAATCGCCGCCATGGCCGGAAAGCCCTTCATCCTCAAGGGCATCATGACCGTCCGGGGCGCCGAGAAGGCCCTGGAGGCCGGCGCCGCCGGTATCGTGGTGTCCAACCACGGCGGCCGCGTGCTGGACCAGTGCCCCGCCACCGCAGAGGTGCTGCCGGAGATCGCCAACGCCGTGGGCGGCCAGATGACCATTCTGGTGGACGGCGGCATCCGCACCGGCATGGACGTGTTCAAGGCCCTGGCTCTGGGCGCCGACGGCGTCCTCATCGGCCGTCCCTTCGTCACCATGGTCTACGGCGGCGGCGCCGAGGGCGTCCAGGTCTACGTGGACAAGCTCCAGGCCGAGCTGGCCGACACCATGGCCATGTGCGGCGCGCATGCGCTCAGCGAGATCAGCCGGGACATGGTGCGGTGAGCTTCGCCCGAATGCAAGCATTCGGGCGAGAAGTCCCTCGACAAAGTGCAGGCACTTTGTCGAGGGAGAATTGCCGGGAACCTCCGCGCACTCGCTTCGCTCGCACACTCCGGTTCCCTAAGAGGTATTTTTTCCGCCGCGCATGTCGCCGGAAAAAATGATTCCGGCCATTTCGCCGGCACCGGCCGGCGAAACCAAAGGGGGCTCCCAGCCCCCTTTGGATGCCCCTGGACGCCTGCGCTTCGCTGGGCGGGACGGAGGATGCGGGGGATTCCGCCGCCTGCGGGCGGTGGGGTGTGCCTCGTTCCCGCCTGCGGGCGGGAACATCGGGACGGGGGATGCGGGGGGTTCTGACGCCTGCGCTTCGCTGGGCGGGACGGAGGATGCGGGGGATTCCGCCGCCTGCGGGCGGCGGGTGCGCCTTGTTCCCGCCGTAGGCGGGAACATCGGCGATGCGGGAATTTTGCCGCCTGCGCTTCGCTGGGCGGCGGAAACGACGGGCGGCATCACTTCTTCCCTGATCTTCTTTGCTTCTTTCAATACTTCTGTGCTTTCATCAGCAGTCTTCCGGTTTGGCCGGGGGCTGCTTTTTTTGCGCGTTTTTCGGGAAATTTTCCGGTGTTTGCACGGCGGCGGACAAAATTTCCCGGCCCTGACGCCCCGGGTGATGACAGAAATGGGGGATGGATATGGAACGGACTGCCAATGCCGCCCGGCGGGAGCGGTTCTGCCGGGCGTATCTGCGGACCCTGGACCCGGAGCGGGCCGCCCGGGAGGCCGGGGCCGATGACGGCTTCGATCTGCTCCGCAGTCCCGTGGCCCGGCGGGAGCTGGAGCGGATGCGGGGCGATCTCGCCGCCCAGATCACCCGGGAGGACGCCCTCCGGCGGCTGGCGGAACTGGCCTTCGGACGGGCCAACGACGCCGCCCTGCTGGCCCTGTCCCCGCCGGGACAGCGGCCCGACGTGGGGAGTCTGGACCTGTCGGCGGTGTCGGAGCTGAAGGTGACCGACAAGGGCGTGGAGATCAAATTCCTGGACCGTGTCCGGGCGCTGGAGGCCCTCTGTGAGCTGCTGGGGGAGAACACCGGCGGCGCGGCGGAGTTCTTCCGGGCCCTGGAGGACATGGGCGGAGAGGACGCGGAGGACCAGTGAAAAACACGGACATCCTGCGCTTTTCCCCCAAGCAGCGCCGGGCCATGACCTGGTGGCTCCGGGACCGCGATCACGACGCCATCATCTGCGACGGCGCCGTCCGCAGCGGCAAGACCCTCTCCATGGGCCTGGGCTTCTTCACCTGGGCCATGGGGACCTTTCACCAGAAGCAGTTCGCCCTGTGCGGCAAGACCATCGGGGCGCTGCGGCGGAATCTCTTGCAGGACCTGCTGCCCCGGCTCCGGGCCATGGGCTTCCGGTGCAGGGAGAAGCACAGCGAGAATTGCGTCACCGTCTGGTTCGGGGGACATGAGAACCGCTTCCTCCTGTTCGGCGGACGGGACGAATCCAGCGCCGCCCTCATCCAGGGCTGCACCTTCGCGGGCGTCCTGCTGGACGAGGTGGCCCTGATGCCCCGGTCCTTCGTGGAACAGGCCATCGCCCGCTGCTCCGTCACCGGCAGCCGCCTGTGGTTCAACTGCAACCCGGAGGGGCCCCAGCACTGGTTCTACCGGGAGTGGATCCAGCAGGCGGAGCGGCGCCGTGCGCTGTACCTCCACTTCACCATGGAGGACAATCCCGGTCTGTCCCCCCGCATCCGGGCACGCTACCGGAACTCCTATTCCGGCGTGTTCTACCGGCGGTTCATCCTGGGGGAGTGGACCGCCGCCCAGGGCCTGGTGTACGACTTCTTCGACCGGGCGCGGGACGTGGCCCCCGTGCCGGAGGGGGACTTCGGCCGCTGGCGGGTGTCCTGCGACTACGGCACCGCCAATCCCGCCTCCTTCGGACTCTGGGGCGAGCGGAACGGGACGTGGTACCGCGTGGCGGAGTACTACTACGACTCCCGCCGGGCGGGCCGTCAGAAGACCGACGGCGAGTACGTGGCGGATCTGGCGGGTCTCCTGGCCGGGCGGACGGTGGAGCGGGTCATCGTGGACCCCTCCGCCGCCAGCTTCATCACGGCTCTGGAGCAGGCGGGGTATCCCGTCCGCCGGGCCCGGAACGACGTTCTGGACGGCATCCGGGTGACGGCGGAGCTGCTGCGCTCCGGACGGCTGGTGCTCTGCGATACCTGCGGGGACTGCCTGCGGGAGATGGAGCTGTACTGCTGGGACACCGGCCGGGAGCGGGAGGCCCCCCGCAAGGAGAACGATCACGCCATGGATGATATGCGGTACTTCGCCATGGATCTGGCGGGAGAGCGGCGGGGGTTCGCCGCCACGTGGGTGGAGAGGAAGGTGTGAGCGTTCTCCTGCGAGCGTCAGCGAGCCGCCGCGCAAGCGGCGTTTATAAAAATCAACGACACGCCAAGGAAACCGGCGAAGCGCCGCCAGCGGCGGAAAAAGCGAGCCGGTTTCGAGGAAGCGGCGCGATTGGCGGACCCGAAGGGGCCGGGAATCGCAATGCCGCGACGGTGTACGATATGCGGTACTTCGCCATGGATCTGGCGGGAGAGCGGCGGGGGTTTGCCGCCACGTGGGTGGAGAAGCGGGCGTGATGGCCCCTTGCGAGGGGCGGGGATTTTCCGTGTAGACGGGGGGCCGGGGAGGCCCGGCGGCTTTTTGACCCTCCTCGCGGGGTGCGGTGGGGCGCCCCGTCCGGGGCGCGGGAGAGTGCGGCGAAGGCCGATGGCTTGCGGCTCCGCCGCGGGGACGGACCTTTTTCCGTTGGCACGGGGGTGCCGGGGAAGCCCGGCAGCTTCAAAACCCCCATTCTCTTTTTCCTGGAGAGGAAAAAGAGAATGCGCCTTTTGATGGTGTAAGAGAAAAAGGCTCTGGCGGCGGCATTCCGGGCTTCGTCCGGAACGCTCGCAGCGCCTTGTACGGGGGTTTGGCCCGGTAGTGGTCGATGGCTTTTGCCCATTCAACCACATATGGCAGTTGCGAAAGCCGGAGTCCCGCCCGGATGCTCTGCCGTTCTCTTTTTGCTGCCGCACCCTGGCATTCGCGGAGGTCTCCGGAAGCGCCTTTGCCAGTCTTCCGCAACCACCGGACTGCGGCAGCAAAAGAGGAGCAGGGAGCATCCGGGAGCGCCCCCAACTGGTGAAACTTCCGTATGTGGACGAATGGACAAAGCCAACAGGTCAGCACCCCCAAACCCCTCGTAACAGGCGGGAAAAGGCGTTTCAGGCGGAGCCTGAAATGCCGCCGCCCAAGCGATTTTCTCTTCCACCGGGCGCGACGCATTCTCTTTTTCAAGAAAAAAGAGAATGGGGGGCGCAAAGCCGCCGGGCTTCCCCGGCACCCCCGCCGCGCCCCGGGTCGGGGCGCATTTCCGCCCCCGCCGGGGACTCTGACAGAACCATTCAAACAGAAGGATAGGAGAACGATATGGCCTTTTTCAAGAAAAAGGAACCCGCGCCGGCGGTTCCCTCCCGCGTACAGCTGCGGGACGGCAGCCGCCATCCCTTCGGCGTCCTGGACGGCTACACGCCCCTGCGCACCGGCGAGGTCCGGCTCTACCGGGCCGTGCGGGAGGCCGTGCCGGTGGTGGACGCCGCCATCTACAAGCTCATCCGCATGACCGGCGGCGTGGACGTCCGCTGCGGCGACAAACCAGCGGAGCGCGCCCTGCGGGACTTCCTGCGGACCGTGCCCGCGGGCCGGGGACAGTTCGGCGTCAACGCCTTTCTGGACTGCTATCTCGACTCCCTGCTGGTCAGCGGCCGGGCCGTGGGCGAGATCGTGCCCGCGGCGGGGAACCGGGATATCGCCGCCCTGCTCTGCGGCCGGGTGGAGGACATCGAGATCCGGGAGGGGGACCATCCCCTGGCCTTCACCATCTGCGGCTCCGACGAGACGGGCCGCGTCCGGCCCCTGCCCTACCAGGACCTGCTGCTGTTCACCCCCTTCAATCCGGAGACCGGCAGCCCCTACGGCGTGTCCCTGCTGCGGTCCCTGCCGTTTCTCACCGACATCCTCATGAAGATCTACCACACCATCGGCGTCAACTGGGAGCGGTGCGGCAACGTGCGCTTCGCCGTCACCTGCGCCCCCGGCGAGGACGGACGGGGCCAGGCCGCCGAGCGCAGCCGCCAGCTGGCGGAGGAGTGGTCCGCCGCCATGTCCGAGGGCAGCTCCGGCTCCGTCCGGGACTTCGTGGCCGTGGGCGACGTCCACATCCGGGCCATCGGCGCCGACAACCAGATCCTGGACAGCGAGGTCCCCGTGCGCCAGATCCTGGAGCAGATCGTGGCCAAGACCGGCATCCCGCCCTTCATGCTGGGCCTCAACTGGACCTCCACCGAGCGCATGAGCTCCCAGCAGGCCGATATGCTCACCACCGAGATCACCGCCATCCGCCGGAGCCTGACGCCCATCGTGGAGCGCGTCTGCCGTCTGTGGCTGCGGATGCACGGCTATGACTGCGGCTTCCGGGTGGAGTGGGACGACATCAACCTCCAGGATCAGGTGGAGGAGGCAAAGGCGGAGCTGTATCGCGAGGAGGCGCGGAAATTGAGGTTGGAGAATGACGCCATTGAGGCGGGGAGGTAGATTTTGCGAGGTCCCTCGCGGGGGCTTTCCCTTTTTCCGTGGGCACGGGGGGTGCCGGTTCCCGGCAGGATGCGCCCCCCATTCTCTCCCCCGGGGAGAGAATGCGTCGCGCCCGGTGGAAGAGAGGCGCCAGGGGAACCCTTTCGATGGGGTTCCCCTGGAC
>NZ_JBQHUP010000076.1:0-7851 GCF_052065175.1 Dysosmobacter sp. HCP28S3_G4
ATACCGTTCTGACCGCCATGACTTTCGGTAAACAAGGGATTCAGGCCAGAATCCGCCCTACTTTCCAGTGCCATTCTTGACTTTGTCGAATATCGCTTACACAAAATTTTAGGTCAGTTTACAAGGAACTACACGCAGACCGTGAAACGGGCTGCTGACAACAAACGGCGCTATGCTCCCGGCTGGGTGCATAGCACCTGTTTGTTGCGGGGGTTTCCAAAGGGGGCAGCGCCCCATTTGGCACACGACTTTGCGGAGCAAAGTGTAGTGTGTTATACGCTCTGTCGGCGTTGCCCTGAAAATACCGTTGCCGCCGGGGAGGGCAAGGGCATTTGACGCGGCAGGAAAGCAGGGCTTTGTTTGGGGCTGGTAAGCCGGAAACAAAGGGCTGATTTCAGCAGCAGACAGGGCGTATTATGAAAGCCCCCGTCCCTCGTCCTCCGCCCCCGGCCTATGGGACAAAAAGTCCCAAAGCTCTGGACACCGTGACCAGATGTGTGGCCACACTCCGGGAAAAGTAGCAGGACGGCAGGAAACCGTCAAGGCTGAAATGAATGGGCTGACGCCCGGCCTTGACCGTTCCCCGCCGCCCCGCTGGATGGGTGGACAAGGTGGCCAATCCCTAAAAGTGTTTGGCCGCACTCGTTCATTTTGGGGCCTTTCTTCTCCCAAAATTGAAATGGGCGGGAAAGCCCTAAAATGGCTTTCCCGCCTTGATTACCCATTAGCAAAGACGGGCGAGACTGTCAACGGCGGCGCTGAAAGCGCCGTTCATCTTGACCGTTGACTGGCTCGCCTGGCTTTGCTACTGCCCGTAAGAGATGGAAAAACAAGATGGAAAACAAGGTTAAAAATGGTTGACAAGTCTATCGGATGTGTGTTATACTGTGCGACAGTTTGAGATTGGAAGGAGGCTTACGTGTGTTAATTTGTGTACGCTAATAAGCAATAAAAAGTAGAAGTACCTTTCCACATGATGGTGGGCTTTTTTTGCGTGCGTATGCAAAGGAACACGTAGGTTTGACACGAGCAGTCTTTGAACTGTATCGTGGTGTTTTTTCGTGCTTTGTTGTTATGCAGGCGTCTGCCCTCTCTGTGGGACAACGCCTGCTTTTTATTGCAGAAACAAAGGAACAATGCAATAAAAAAGGAGGTTCGCATTATGACCCAAAACAACAATTCATGGAGAAAAACTTATTTTACACTTCTTGCCGGACAAGCAATATCCTTTATTAGCAGCGGTATTTTGCAAATGGCCATTATCTTTTATTTGGTTGCGAAAACTAATTCTGCAATCATATTGACGGCGGCAACACTGATTGGATTTTTGCCGCAAGCCTGTTTAGGCCCGTTTGCAGGTGCTTTTGTTGACCGGCACAGCCGTAAAAGCGTAATGATTGGTGCGGATTTGATAATTGCCGCCGCTGGCGGTATTCTGGCGCTGGTGGCGTTTTACATGGAATTGCCCGTATGGTCTATTATGGTTGTCCTGTTAATCCGAAGTGCGGGAACTGCTTTTCATTCTCCAGCATTCAGCGCAGCAACACCTATGATTGTGCCAAAAGAGGAACTTACAAAATGCGCTGGTTACACGCAGACCATGCAAGCAGTAAGTGCGATTATCAGTCCAGCTGCCGCAGCGTTTTTATATGCTGTTTGGCCTCTTAATGCAATTATATTGTTAGATATTGTGGGTGCAATCCTTGCCTGTGTGACTGTTGCGATTTCGTCCATACCAACGCCTGAACTATGTCCAGAAACGAAAAGACAACAGTTTTTACAGGATATGAAAGAGGGGTATGTGGTATTAAAGCAAAACAGGGGCCTCTTTGCTCTGCTCTGGATTGGTGTAATTTATATGTTCTTTTATATGCCAATCAGTACGCTTTTTCCTCTCATCTGTATGTCATACTTCAAAGGAACACCGGCCCATGCCTCTGCCGCTGAAATTGCTTTTGCGGTTGGTATGCTGCTTGGCGGAGTCATTCTGAGCATTTGGGGCGGTTTTAAGAAACGGCGGTACACCATCGGTCTTTCCGTTCTCCTGATGGGCGTTAGCAATATGCTCTCCGGGCTTTTGCCGCCAGACGCATTTCTTGTCTTTGTTGTGTGCTGTACTGTTATGGGAATTTCCGCTCCATTTTACGGTGTGCAAAATGCGATTTTTCAAGAAACGGTCAAACCAGAATATCTGGGGAGAGTTTTTTCTCTACTGACAAGCGCCGCTTCCCTCGCCATGCCGTTTGGCCTTGTCATTTCCGGGCCTCTGGCGGAGCGGCTGGGAGTTGAGAAATGGTTTGTCATTTGCGGAATTGGCATTATCATCGTTGCGCTTGCCGTATTTTTACTACCCGGTTTGAGAGAGATTGACAATACGCAATAATCAACTGCACCTTTTTCTATTACTAAACAAAATGCCTGGATGGTGGTTCTGAAAAACCAGAACCGCCGTTCAGGCATTTTTTATCTTCGTCCTCTCTGCGGTTTTGGATTCTTCAGCAAGTCGGATTTTTCCGCAATCTTTTTCAGCCACTTCCGTTCTTCTACTGACAGCTTCCTAAAATTCAGCTTGAGCCGTTTGCAGATAAACGCCAAGTACGCTTGTTCCGTGTCGCTGTCCTGGCTGACGATTTCACCAGCAGTTTCCAGCATTTCTTTTAGCGGGTTATCCTCTGGGACGCTGAAAAAATCGTCCTTGTGTGTTTCCCGCAGAGCAAGGGCAATCCCGTTTATGTCCCGTTGTATCACATAGCGGCAAAACTCGTCCTCATCAATATGGGCGGTGATAAGCTGTCTTAACTGCGTATCACTCATGCCAGGATTATGCTTTTTTATAACAGTTGCGCTCATCGTGTCCACTATGGCGTTTGCACCCTGCGCCTGTTTCAGTGCCGTTCCGTTCACATAGATTTCAAGGTCAGCCATCAGCCGGGGGAAATCCGGGTGCGCCGCCAGCTCACACAGCAGGGTATTGTCTATCCTCCCGCTTTTCAGCAGGTCAATCATTTCATCACTCAAACGCAGGTCTGCAAGATCGGCGTTTGGGTGATTTTTCATTTCAGACAGCCCCAGCAGATAATCAGCGGTCACACCGTAAAACTTCGCCAGCCGGATAAGGGCATAGTGGCTGATGTCCTTGAAGTCTTCCGTTTCGTAACTGCCCAGCGCAGACTTGGAAAGCCCGGTCTGCTCCGCAAGCTGCCCCAGCGTCAAGCCACGCTCCACACGTAGGTCTTTTAATCGCTCTTGTATGGATAAAGACATATTCACCCTCCTTGCTAGCTCAACGAAAGAGAAGCCGTTATGCTATGTACTATGCTCATAGCATAACGGCATAGGCATTTACAGTTTTATTTTACCATTTGCTACATCTTCACGAAATTTATCAACAAGCTTCGCTGTCAGCTTGGATTTACCGTAGTGTTCAAGTACAAAAGTACGATAACTTTTTCCATCTACAAGCACATCACTTTTTCTGGTCAACAACCAATTTCCGTTACCTCCTCCCTGTTCTCTAATATTCCAGTCTTTCCCATATCTTTTATAGATTTCATCTTTTTTACCTTGAACAGACATTGATTCGCTTGGAATATAAACAATTTGCATAATAGCTCCTCCTTTATTTTGTGCAAGAAGACCAGAAACCTGAATTTGTCTTTTATCTTTTTTTGATTATATCACAAATCCGAGAGCGTGGAAATAGGGAGTTTTTCAGGCTGATTTCCTACCTCTTGGATATACGGCACAGGCGGTCAAAAAGGTGTAGACTTGGGATAGTTCATCGATGGACAAGCACCTTGGAAACAGAACACGCCAAAGAAAACGGAGGGACGCATGAGCAAAAGACCCTATCAACACCTGCCGCCGCTGGAACACAGGCCGGACGGCTCCCCCTACCGCATAACCCCGCCCCAGAAGAGACGAGCCAGCGGCCTGATACGCCGGGAGTGCTGCAACTGCGAGGACGGAAACTGCCTTGCGCTGGACGATGGCGACACCTGCGCCTGTCCGCAGATGATTTCGTTCTCCGTCTGCTGCAAGTGGTTCCGCTGGGCGGTCTTGCCGCTGGACAGGACGCTGGAAGCGGAGATTTACCGGGACAGGGACTTGAAACGCTGTGCGGAGTGCGGCGGTGTGTTCGTCCCGAAGTCCAACCGGGGCAAATACTGCCCGGACTGCGCCGCCAGAGTTCACAGGCGGCAGAAAACAGAAAGTGAACGGAAAAGGAGGTCTGCTGTGGACAGTTAAGAGCGGGAAAAGCCTTGATTTGCAAGGCTCCGCAAGCCCTCAACCGGGGCGGCTGGTATCATTTATCATTCGCCCCGGAAAACGGGCCTCTAACCGTCCACAAAACACGCTATGACAAACACGATTTATATTCACCAGCCGGAAAAGGCGTTCAGTTTCACCCGGCTCCCCAATTTCCTTTTTGAAGCACCCACATTCCAGCCCTTGAGCAACGAAGCGAAGGTGCTGTATGCCTTTGTCCTGCGCCGGGCGGAGTTGTCCCGGAAGAACGGCTGGGCGGACGAGTACGGGCGGGTCTACCTGTACTACCCCATCTGCGAGGTGGTCGCTTTGCTCCGCTGCGGGCGGCAGAAAGCGGTCAACACCCTGCGGGAGTTGCAGTATGCGGGGCTGGTGGAAATCCAGAAACAGGGCTGTGGAAAACCCAACCGCATTTACCCGAAATCCTATGAAGCGGTTCCAAACACCGACTTCAAGAAATCCGGTTATGGTACGCCGGAGGGCTGAAAACCGTACTTGGCGAGTACGAAAATCAATCCTCTTGAAGTACGGAAATCTGACGGTATATAGAAATACAGAGATTAAAACCATCTATTTACATTCATTCCATTCCAATCCTATCAGAGATATTTTCGGCGGGAAAACCCGCCGGAAAGGAATGGAATGGGGAAAGGAGTTCAATGGCACAACACGCAATTTTGCGATTTGAGAAGCACAAGGGCCACCCGGCGGGGCCGCTGGAAGCCCACCATGAACGGAAAAAGGAGCAGTACGCCAGCAACCCGGACATTGACACCAGCCGGAGCAAGTACAATTTCCACATCGTCAAGCCGGATGGCCGCTACTACCATTTCATTCAGAGCCGCATCGAGCAGGCCAGATGCCGCACCCGCAAGGACAGCACTCGGTTTGTGGACACGCTGATTACCGCCAGCCCGGAGTTTTTCAAGGGCAAGTCCCCAAAGGAGATAGCGGCCTACTTCCAGAGGGCGGCGGACTTCCTCATTGACCGGGTGGGCCGGGAGAACATCGTTTCGGCTATGGTACACATGGATGAAAAAACGCCCCATCTGCACTTGGTCTTTGTGCCGCTGACAAAGGACAACCGCCTGTGCGCCAAAGAAATTATCGGCAACCGGGCCAATCTGACGAAGTGGCAGGACGATTTTCACGCCTGTATGGTGGAGCAGTACCCCGACCTGGAGCGTGGGGAAAGCGCCAGCAAGACGGGCCGGAAGCATATCCCCACCCGGCTGTTCAAACAGGCGGTCAACCTCTCCAAACAGGCGAGGGCCATTGAAGCGGTTCTCTCCGGCATTACCCCGCTGAACGCCGGAAAGAAGAAAGAGGAAGCCCTCTCCATGCTGAAAAAGTGGTTTCCGCAGATGGAGAACTTCTCCGGGCAACTGAAAAAATACAAGGTCACAATCAATGACTTGTTAGCGGAAAATGAAAAGCTGGAAGTCAGGGCAAAGGCCAGCGAAAAAGGCAAGATGAATGACACGATGGAACGGGCGAAGTTAAAAAGCGAACTGGACGATATGCGGCGGCTGGTTGACCGTATCCCGCCGGAGATTTTAGCGGAACTGAAACGGCAACAGCGGCAGCATGGAAAGGAAAGGTGATCTTATAAGTAATATCAGATACAAAAAGGAAATCGAAATCGTGACTTTTCAGGGAAAGGAAATCACACTGGAAAATCTCTCCCCGGTGTTCACGCCGGAACAGGAAGCAGCCAAACGCCGGGAACTGGAACAGCAGCTTTATGAGGTGTTCCGCAAGTACGCCGACAAGCGGGAGAGTGAGGAAGCCGGGACATAAGGTTTTCCAAACCCATCATTGATTTGCGGGGCTGCTGGCGGTATAATAGAACTGTCAGCAGCTCCGTTTCTTTTTTAAGAAAAGGAGCGACAATATGAACAATCGGATAGACGCAATCTATGCAAGACAATCGGTAGACAAAAAGGACAGCATTTCCATTGAAAGCCAGATTGAATTTTGCAAATACGAGTTGAAAGGCGGTAACTGCAAGGAATACACAGACAAAGGGTACAGCGGCAAGAACACAGACCGTCCGAAGTTTCAAGAACTGGTGCGGGACATCAAGCGGGGCTTGATTGCAAAGGTCGTGGTTTACAAGCTCGACCGTATCAGCCGTTCCATTCTGGACTTTGCCAACATGATGGAGCTGTTCCAGCAGTACAATGTGGAGTTTGTGTCCTCTACGGAAAAGTTTGATACCTCCACGCCGATGGGACGGGCCATGCTGAATATCTGTATCGTGTTCGCCCAGCTTGAACGGGAAACGATACAGAAGCGGGTAACGGACGCTTACTACTCCCGCAGTCAGCGGGGCTTTAAGATGGGCGGGAAAGCCCCTTACGGCTTCCATACGGAGCCTATCAAGATGGACGGTATCAACACAAAGAAGCTGGTGGTAAACCCGGAGGAAGCGGCCAATATCCGGCTGATGTTTGAGATGTACGCCCAGCCCACAACTTCCTACGGGGACATTACCCGGTACTTTGCCGAACAGGGGATTTTGTTCCATGGCAAAGAGCTGATACGCCCCACGCTGGCGCAGATGTTACGCAATCCTGTCTATGTGCAGGCAGACCTTGATGTGTACGAATTTTTCAAAAGTCAAGGTACAGTCATTGTCAATGACGTTGCCGATTTTACGGGCATGAACGGCTGCTATCTGTATCAAGGGCGAGATGTAAAGGCCAGCAAGAAAAACGACTTAAAAGACCAAATGCTGGTACTGGCTCCCCATGAGGGTATCGTCCCCTCCGACACCTGGCTGACCTGCCGCAAGAAGCTGATGAACAACATGAAAATCCAGTCTGCCCGGAAAGCCACCCACACATGGCTGGCAGGAAAAATCAAGTGCGGGAATTGCGGGTATGCTCTTATGAGTATCTACAATCCCTCCGGCAAACAGTATCTCCGCTGCACGAAACGGCTGGACAATAAAAGCTGTCCTGGCTGTGGGAAAATCATCACTTCGGAACTGGAAGCGGTTGTTTATCAGCAGATGGTAAAGAAGCTGGCAAGCTACAAGACGCTGACAGGAAAAAAGAAAGCGGCAAAGGCAAACCCGAAAATCACCGCCCTGCAAGTGGAACTTGCCCATGTAGACAGCGAGATTGAAAAGCTGGTGGACAGTCTGACGGGGGCAAACAATGTCCTGTTCTCCTATGTGAATGTGAAGATAGCGGAACTGGACGGGCGCAAGCAGGAACTTCTGGCAAGGATAGCGGAGTTGACTGTGGAGGCCATCAGCCCGGAACAGGTCAGCCAGATTTCCGGCTACCTCGATACCTGGGAGAATGTATCTTTTGATGACAAGCGGCGTGTGGTGGATTTGATGATCACCACCATAGCCGCCACAAGCGACAGCTTGAACATCACATGGAAAATCTGACTGGCGGCACCCCTCCCGTCAGATACCTACCCTGTGTAGTCCCTTGTAAACTGTACTTTACGCCGGGCGAAAAAACTCTCCATCCGCGCATTATCAAAGCAGTACCCAACGCCGCTGAGACTTTGCACCAAGCCGCAGCGCGCAAGCTCCGTGCGGAAAGCCACGCTGGTGTACTG
>NZ_JBQHUP010000077.1:0-6781 GCF_052065175.1 Dysosmobacter sp. HCP28S3_G4
ATTTTCGGACCGCATAGCGGTCCGAAAATCGAGACATTAGTCAGGCTGTCGGAAAAGTCTATGGACTTTTTTGACAGCCTGAGGGCCGCCCGGAAAGGGCGGCCCTCAGCTTCTCAATATCGTGCTTTCTCAGCAGTTCTCCGCCGTCCAGCGGTCCAGGACAGCCAGCTGCTCCGGCGTGTGGAACCAGTGCTCGCCGTCCTCCATGATGGTCAGGCGGCAATGGAAGCGGGCGGCGAAATCGTCCACGGTGCCGCGCTCCGTCAGATCGTCTTTCCCGGCATACAGAATGGCGGTGGGTGCGTCCCAGCGGGTGATGGGATGCTCCCGGGCGTAGCAGTAATAGGGCCAGGACAGCGTCTCCCCGAAGGCCGTGGGGATGGTCTGCTGCCGCTCCAGCTGTTCCTCCGACACACCGGCCCAGCCCATCATCCGGCGGATGAGACGCTCCATGTCCAGCACCGGCGAGACCAGCAGGCAGTTCTCCAGCTTCCCCGCGTCGCTGAGCATACTGAACCAGGCGCCGATGCTGTTGGCTCGGAGGGACACATGGGGCCAGCGGCTGTGGGCATAGTCCAGCACCGCGTCCAGCTCCGGCACCACGTGCCAGGGGTCGAAGCGGTCCATCTCATCCTTCCGGTACCCGTGGCCGGGAAGGTCGATGCTCAGGACCTGCCGCCCCCTGGGACAGACGATGTCCGCAAAGGCTGCCCCCTCCTCCTTGCAGCCGCATTTGCCGTGGACAAAGAGATAGACCTGCTCTGACGGCGGGCCCCACAGCATGGCGGGGATGTGTCCGATGGAAAGTGATACGGCATCCATGACAAGTCCTCCTCCAAAACAGGTTTGGCCGGCGGTCCGGCCTGTTTCTCTATCATAATGCGCACATTCCATCGGTGCGGCGCGCCGCGCCGATGGAAATACACATTGTGACAATGTCTGAATTCTATAAAACCGCTTTGCGGTTTATTCAGTATACATTATCATAGGACGAAACGCGCCGTTTTGCAAGGCCGTCCGACGCGGCGGCCCCGGAATTTTCCGGAAGCTCCGGTCCCTTCCGGCTCTTGACAATCGAAACCGGGTATACTATACTAATGCAGTATATTGGAAACTGCGAGGATGGGAAGCAGTACCCGGCAGGCGGACGCCAAGAGAGGGAACGGTTGGTGGAAGTTCCTGCGAAGCGGCCGGGGAAGTCGTCCCGGAGCATTGGGCTGAAAGAACAGTAAGCCGCAACGGCATCCCACCGTTACCGGGGAGAGACGTTATGCGTCAGTGAGTGCGGGAGCATCCCGAATCCAGGTGGTACCACGGACATTTGTTCGCCCTGAGCCGAAAGGCCCGGGGCGCTTTTTGTTGGAGGGCAGTATGATATTCAGAGTCGAGGAGACATGCACCTGGGAGGACTGGGACGCCTGGAGAAAGACCTATACCCTTCACGGGAGGGTCCTGGGCGGAGCGGTCCGGGCCACGTTTGGTTTTCAGAGAGCCTGGGGCGTGTTCATGATGGCCTTCGGCGGGCTTCTGATCCTGCTGGGTCTGCTGGGCGGCCTTGTCAACCTGATCACGCTGATCGGGGCGGCGGCCCTGTTGGCGGGTGTGCGGACCTTCCGCAGGAAAGACGCCAGGGAAGGCCTGGCCGACAGGCGGATGGAACAGCACTTCCGGTCGAATATCCAGGACAAGCCCATGCGGTTCACCTTTGAGGACGACGGCTTCTCCGTGTGGGAACCCGGCACCTCCGGCAGCTACCGCTATCACGCCGTCACCGGCGCCTGGGAGGACGAGGGGCGCTATTATCTGTTCCTGCAGGGGCAGATGCGATACATCCTGCAAAAAGATGCTTTCACGGCGGGCAGCCCCGGGGAATTCTGCACATTCCTCGCACAAAAGACCGGAAAAGCCCCGGAATACATCCAATGAACCGGGGGCGGTTTGTTTTGCTCCGGCCGGACAAGGAGAAAAGAGAATGGCATTGAGAATGATGACCCATACGGAATATGATTTCAGCAATGTAGAGGAGCTGCAGCGGGTGGTGGGGAGTACCGTGACCCGTGAGATTACCAGGCGCAGACGGATGTTCAACTTTCTGTGGGCGGCGGTGTGCCTGGGCATGACGGCATTCCTGTTTGCCCTTCAGACGGGGCACTGGGTGTTTGTGGCGATCTTCGGAGTTCTGGGCCTGTTTTTCCTGGCCCGGGGGATCTTCTTCTACAAGTTTGTGGCGCTGGGCGTTCAGATGACCATGGACAAGAGCGTCACCGGCAGCGACTTTATTCTGGAGAAGTCCTATATGCTGGCGAAAAACAACAAGACCAGCGGCCAGTATCCCTATGACGCCTGCCACCGTCTGCTGGAGACGGAGAGGAATCTCTACTATATTTTACAGAATGGACAGGGTCTGATCCTGGACAAGGCTAACCTGAAAGGCGGCAGCGTGGACGAGCTGCGGGCCTGGATGGAGAGTAAATGCGGCAAAAAGTGCGAATGGGTGGGGAAGCCCCACGGAAATATATAAGAAATACTGCAAGAATTTGTTATAGGAGAGACGAAACACATGAAAAAAGAACTGCCAAAGGTGTATGAGCCGCAGCAGGTGGAGTCCCGCATCTATCAGATGTGGATGGACGGCGACTGCTTCAACGGCGACCCCGATTCCGAGAAGAAGCCCTTCTCCATCGTCATGCCGCCCCCCAATGTCACGGGCCAGCTCCACATGGGCCACGCCCTGGACTCCACCCTTCAGGACATCCTGACCCGCTTCAAGCGGATGGAGGGCTATTCCACCCTGTGGCTGCCCGGCACCGACCACGCCGGCATCGCCACCCAGATCAAGGTGGAGGAGGAACTTCGGGTCAAGGAGGGCAAGACCCGCTACGATCTGGGCCGTGAGAAATTCCTCCAGCGGGTCTGGCAGTGGAAGGAGAAGTACGGCGGCCGCATCGTGGAACAGCAGAAGAAGCTGGGCGTCTCCTGCGACTGGAGCCGCGCCCGGTTCACCATGGACGAGGGCTGTTCCAAGGCCGTCCGGGAGACCTTCTGCGAGCTGTATGACAAGGGCCTGATCTACAAGGGCAGCCGCATCATCAACTGGTGCCCCCACTGCATCACCGCCCTGTCCGACGCCGAGGTGGAGTATGTGGACAAGCCCGGCCACCTGTGGTATATCCGCTATCCCCTGAGCGACGGCTCCGGCGATCTGGTGGTGGCCACCACCCGTCCCGAGACCATGATGGGCGATACCGGCGTGGCCGTGAACCCGGAGGACGAGCGGTTCAAGGATCTGGTGGGCAAGACCTGCATCCTGCCCATCATGAACCGGGAGATCCCCATTGTGGCGGATGATTACGTGGAGCTGGGCTTCGGCACCGGCGCCGTGAAGATGACCCCCGCCCACGACCCCAACGACTTCGAGGTGGGCCTGCGCCACAATCTGGCGGTCATCCGCTGCATCGGCGACGACGGCAAGATCAACGAGAACGGCGGCCCCTACAACGGTATGGACCGCTACGAGTGCCGCAAGCAGATCGTGAAGGATCTGGAGGAGCAGGGCTATCTGGTGAAGACCGAGCCCTACAACCACAACGTGGGCACCTGCTACCGCTGCCACAACGACGTGGAGCCCCTGATCTCCGCCCAGTGGTTCGTGAAGATGGAGCCCCTGGCCCAGGAGGCCCTGCGGGTGGTGAAGGAGGGCGAAGTGAAGTTCGTCCCCGAGCGGTTCTCCAAGACCTATATCAACTGGATGGAGAACGTCCATGACTGGTGCATCTCCCGCCAGCTGTGGTGGGGCCATCAGATCCCCGCCTGGTACTGCGACGACTGCGGCCACATCAACGTCAGCCGGGAGGATCCGACGAAGTGCGAGAAGTGTGGCTCCACCCATCTGACCCGTGACCCCGACGTGCTGGACACCTGGTTCTCCTCCGCCCTGTGGCCCTTCTCCACCCTGGGCTGGCCCGAAAAGACCGAGGACCTGGACTTCTACTATCCCACGTCCGTCATGGTGACCGGCTACGACATCATCTTCTTCTGGGTGGCCCGGATGATCTTCTCCGGCTGCGAGCAGATGAAGAAGATTCCATTCCACACCGTCCTCATCCACGGTCTGGTCCGGGACGACAAGGGCCGCAAGATGTCCAAGTCCCTGGGCAACGGCATCGACCCCCTGGAGATGGCGGAGAAGTACGGCGCCGACGCCCTGCGCTTCAACCTGATCACCGGCAACTCCCCCGGCAACGACACCCGGTTCTACACCGAGAAGTGCGAGGCCATGCGGAACTTCGCCAACAAGATCTGGAACGCCTCTCGCTTCGTGCAGATGAATCTGACCATCGACCAGTACCAGCTGCCCGCGGCGGACAAGCTGGAGCTGGAGGACAAGTGGGTCCTCAGCGAGCTGAACACGCTGGTGAAGGAAGTCACCGAGAATCTGGACGCCTACGAGATCGGCGTGGCCTCCGCCAAGGTCTACGACTTCCTGTGGGACACCTACTGCGACTGGTATATCGAGCTGACCAAGTCCCGCCTCAACGGCGCAGACGAGGAGGCCAAGCTGGTGGCCCAGAACGTGCTGTGCTACGTGCTGGTGGCCCTGCTGAAGCTGCTGCATCCCTTCATGCCCTTCATCACCGAGGAGATCTGGCAGGCCCTGCCCAAGACGGCAGGCGAGACCAGCCAGTACCTGATGACCTCCCAGTGGCCGGAGTACGATCCGGCGCTGGACTTCGCCGCTGAAGCAGAGGCCATGGAGGCCGTTATGGACACCATCAAGGCTATCCGCGCCCGTCGGGCGGAGATGAACGTGCCGCCCTCCAAGAAAGCGGAGATCATCCTGGTGACGGCGGAACCTGCCATCTACGAGCAGGGCAGCCACTTCATCCAGCGGCTGGCCTACGCCGACAAGGTGGAAGTCACCGGCGAGGCCCCTGCAGATCTCAACGGTCTGGTGAGCATTGTCACCCGGAAGGCCAACGCCTATATCCCCCTCAGCGAGCTGGTGGACTTCAAGGCGGAGTTGGAGCGCATCGCCAAGGAGAAGGAGAAGGCGGAGAACGGCCTGCGCATCACGGAGAAGAAGCTGGCCAATGAGAAGTTCGTAGCCAACGCCCCGGAGGCCGTGGTGAATGCCGAGCGGGAGAAGGCGGCCAAGTACCGCGAGCTCATCGCCAAGCTGGAGGAGTCCGCCAAGGCCCTGCAGGCGTAAGCGAACAAAACAGAACAAAGGCTGAAAGGAACAGCGCCCCCGTATCTTCGGGGGCGCTGTTTGCAAAAAGGAGAGTACAGATGGAGATCCGAAAACTGACCGAAGCGGAGAAACCGGCGGCCCTGGAGCTGGCCTGGCGGGTCTTTCAGATATTTGAGGCACCGGAGTACGCCCCCGAGGGGGTGGAGACCTTCCGGGCCTACGTACAGGACCCGTCCACGGCGAAGCATCTGACCGTGTACGGTGCCCTGGAAGGGGAGACGATGGTGGGCGTCCTGGCCCTCCGGACGGGAGAGCGGCACATCTCCCTGTTTTTCGTGGACGCGGACAGGCACCGCCGAGGCGTGGGGCGGGCGCTGTTTCAGGCCCTGCTGGGAGACACCGGCGGAGCGCCCCTGACGGTGAATTCCTCGCCCTACGCGGTGGAGATATACCGTCATCTGGGCTTCCAGGCAACAGACACGGAGCAGGTGCGGGACGGCATCCGCTATACGCCCATGCAGTTCGATGAAATCGGGAAAACAGACATATGAAGTCCGGGGCGCCATCGCCCCGGATTTTTCCGGTCCTCCGGCGGACCTACGGCCGCCTTGACCGCTGCATGGCCGGATGCTACAATGGAGCTGCAAAGATCAAAACACGGCCCGGTTGGTAGTCCGGGCGCGGCTTTGGCCGTCAGTAACCTGCCTCCTTGGTTGTCCATTCTTTGCGGAAGCTATTTTAAGGAGGAATTTGCCATGGGTGGAAACACACTGTACCTGACCGTCCTGTTTGAGCAGCCTTTCTGGATCGGCATTCTGGAGCGCAGCGGGGAGGGGCGGTACGAGGCCTGTAAAGTCAGCTTCGGCGCGGAGCCACGGGACGCGGAAGTCTACGACTTCCTGCTGCGGAATTACAGCCGCCTGGTCTTCAGTCCGGCGATCCGGCAGCCGGAGATGCCGGAACGGAGCATCAATCCGAAGCGGGCCCTGCGGGAGGCGCGGAAGGCGCTGGAGAGTGCCGCCGGCATCGGGACCCGCGCCCAACAGGCGCTCCAGCTCCAGCGGGAGCAGAACCGGCAGGAGCGGGAGGTCCGCACCCGCCGGCAGCGGGAGGCGGAGGAGAAACGTCGGTTCGATCTCCGATAGGAAAAGCGAAGGGAAAAACACAGGGGACATTGAGACCAATGGCAGAAAAACCGTCTGCGGAAGCAATTCCGCAGACGGTTTCAGGCTGTCGAAAAAGTCCATAGACTTTTCCGACAGCCTGCCTAATGTCTCGATTTTCGGACCGCGCAGCGGACCGAAAATCTGCCGCTGCGCGGCGCAAACGCCTGCTAACGCAGGCTTTTTGCAGACATTCGATTCCATACGAAGGGGCTCCCGCCCCCTCGTACTCCCCCTGCAAAAAAGAACTTCTTTCCTTCAAACAGGGGATTTTCGACAAGCTGAAACCGTCTGCGGAAGCAATTCCGCAGACGGTTTCAGGCTGTCGAAAAAGTCCATTGGACTTTTTCAACAGCCTTCACAATGCCTCGCTTTTCTGCCCGCGCATCGGGCCGAAAAGCTGCCGCTGCGCGGCGCAAACGCCTGC
>NZ_JBQHUP010000078.1:0-6238 GCF_052065175.1 Dysosmobacter sp. HCP28S3_G4
CGGCACCAAACTTTCTGTATCCACGATTTCTACGATTCCACGATCCAGCTTCCCTCGTTCAAGCATCTTTCATCACCCATGCTTATTTTACCATATAAATGCGAAAAAGCCTAGCTATGCTCGACTTTTTCGACAGCCTGACCTGGCGTTGATCAACGCCAGGTTTCGCAACGTCTTAAACTTTCATTCTGCGCAGGAACTCTGGGACTTTGAACTCATTTCCTGTTGCACTTAGTTTGACAATTCATTGTATCAATAAAATCGAGTCAATGCTGAAACAGCCTAATTACCCATTTGTTCTGTGTGTGGGTACAAAAAACTCGTCAAACGTAAGAAATTAGAAGAATTCATTCGGCAGAACATGGTGATATAACTGCCGAAAGGGTGTTGAGAATGAGAGAGTTCTATGCTATAATACAAAGCCGTGTTGGACTTTCTTTCACCGTATAACGGAAGGAGTTCGGATAGACAATGGGCAAAAATTTGAAAGGCAGAGAATGCGGCAAAGGAATCTGTCAAAGAAAGGATGGTAAATACTCGGCTCGATACCGTTCTGGGACCAGGCGGTCTGAGAAGCATTTTGATACATTGCCGAAGGCCAAGAACTGGCTCGCGGATGCTCAGTACGAGGAAAGACACGACATTGTTCAGTTTAACTCCGATATGACAGTTGACATGTGGTTCAATTTTTGGATGGAGAATTTGATTTGCGATTTATCCCCAAACACCAAGCGGAATTATCGGGAGAGATATAAAATCAATATCCAGCCGATTCTGGGGCCCATGCGCATGGTTGATGTGGAGCCGATCACTGTAAGGCGGTATTGTACCGGATGGAAACTGAATACGCGGGTTCAACAATACGCCAGGCGTACATCGCTATGGGAACGATGTTCAAAGCGGCTGTGATGAATGGTATTATCGGTAAGCATCCTATGAACGGTGTGAGATATACCGAGTCAGTTCGCGCTGTCGATGATATCAAGTATCTGACCAAAGACGAGCAGGAGCAGTTCCTCGCTGCGGCCAAACGATCTCACAACTACAGGCAGTATGTCTTGCTGTTGGAGACAGGCTTGCGGACCGGCGAGCTGATCGGGTTGACATGGGATTCAATTGACTGGAAAAAGCGTACACTGATAGTCAATCAGACTCTGGAATTCCGGTACAAACAGAAATACTGGTGTGCCGGACCACCCAAGACGGAGTCGAGTTATCGCACAATTCCGCTGACTGACCGTGCTTTCCAGGTTCTGCAGGAATGCTATAATGAGAAAGACACAAGAAAGCAGTCTGAAACATTGTCGCAGGTCCTGGAGTATATGGACAGGCGGACAGGCCAGACGGGATGCTTGGTCATGCGTGATCTTGTTTTTGTCAATTGGAGAACTGGTGAACCTGTAAAGAACAGCTCCTATGACACACGCATCTTTACAAGCTGTGTGATGAGGCTGGAATTAAGCGATTCTGTATGCACGCATTACGCCATACATATGCCACAAGAGCAATTGAGAGCGGTATGCAGCCCAAGATATTGCAAAAATTACTCGGCCATGCGAGTATTAAGACAACCATGGATCGTTATGTCCACGTTACCGATGATTCTATGTCGAATGCAGTTCGACAGTTCGAATTCTCTCGTACCGAAAAGTGCGGATAGCGCAAAATTGGTGCGGAATTGGTGCGGAAGGGCAGGACGAAAACCCGGAAACCCTTGAAAATTAAGGAGATGTGAAAATATATGAAATTAGGTATCGTGGGCCTGCCCAACGTGGGCAAATCGACGCTGTTCAACGCCATCACCAACGCCGGCGCGGAGAGCGCCAACTATCCCTTCTGCACCATCGACCCGAATGTGGGCATGGTGGCCGTCCCCGACGAGCGGCTGGACAAGCTGGCGGAGATGTACCAGCCCGACAAGAAGACCCCGGCGGTCATCGAGTTCGTGGACATCGCCGGTCTCGTCAAGGGCGCCAGCCAGGGCGCGGGCCTGGGCAACAAGTTCCTGGCCAACATCCGGGAGACCGACGCCATCGTCCATGTGGTGCGCTGCTTCGACGATGAGAACATCATGCATGTGGTGGCCGACGCGGGCACCAACGTCCCTGTGGACCCCCTGGGGGACATCGAGACCATCGACCTGGAGCTGATCATGGCAGACCTGGAGATGGTGAATCGCCGCATCGATAAGGCGACGAAGGCCGCCAAGGGCGACAAGAAGTTCCTCCACGAGGTGGAGGTGTTCAAGGGCCTGGCGGAGCATCTCAACGCCGGAAAGTCCGCCCGCACCTACGACTGTGACCCGGAGGACATGGCCCTCATCGCCACCAGCGACCTGCTGAGCCTGAAGCCCATCATCTACGCCGCCAACACCGACGAGGACGGCTTCACCGACCTGGACGGCAACCAGTATTACCAGCAGGTGAAGGAGCTGGCGGAGAAGGAGGGCGCCCAGGTGCTGCCCATCTGCGCCAAGCTGGAGCAGGACATCGCCGAGCTGGAGGGCGAGGAGAAGCAGATGTTCCTGGAGGAACTGGGGGTGCAGGAGTCCGGCCTGGACCGGCTCATCAAGTGCTCCTACGCCCTGCTGGGCCTCATCTCCTTCCTGACCTACGGCAAGGACGAGTGCCGGGCCTGGACGATCAAGAAGGGCACCAAGGCCCCCCAGGCCGCCGGTAAGATCCACTCCGACATCGAGCGGGGCTTCATCCGGGCGGAGGTCATCGCCTACGACGACATGATGAAGTGCGGCAGCATCAACGCCGCCAAGGAAAAGGGCCTGCTCCGCAGCGAGGGCAAGGAGTACGTGGTCCAGGACGGCGACATGATCTACTTCCGGTTCAACGTCTGATGACGGACGCCCAGCGTTTGGCGGCCTATGACCGCCTGTACCGGGAGCTTCTGGCGGAGCGGGACGGCGTTGCCGCCAAAATGGAGGCCCTCCGGGCGGAGGGAAGGACCAAAACCGCCACCTACCGCCAGCTTCTGACGGACAAGCTGACCCTTCAGAACCTCATCGCCCGGTTCGCCGCCTACGGCATCCGGGAGGACGAATAGATAGACCAACAGTCCCGCCGCATTCCGCGGCGGGACTGCTTTATCTGCATGGATTAGCACTCTTAACTGAAGAGTGCCAACGTTTACAAAACGTTCACAGGAAAAACACACAATATCCGATTTTTCCGGATATGATAAGACCTGTAAAAAAGAACAGGGGATCGGAAAGAGAGCCTGTTCCATCCGGCGGCATCCTGCTGATCCATCGACTGCCGGATCAATTCCGGATCATGCGCCACATATTGAAGGAGGAATTGATCATGTTTGAACTGAGACCCTATCATAACAACCAGCTGTGGAACCCGTTCGCGGACATGGAGCGGATGATGAACAGCGACTTCTTCTCCAGCCGGGATCTGGCGGCTTTCAAGACCGACATCACCGACGAGGGGGACCACTACGAGCTGAAGGCGGATCTGCCCGGCTTCAAGAAGGAGGACATCCATCTGGATCTGGACGGCGACACCCTGCGCATCCAGGCGGAGCGCCACTCCGAGCATGAGGAGAAGGACAAGCAGGGCAAGTACGTCTGCTGCGAGCGCTCCTACGGCGCCTACAGCCGCACCTTCGACATGTCCGGCGTCAACACCGACGGTATCCAGGCGTACTACGACGGCGGTGTGCTGGACCTGAAGCTGCCCAAGAAAGGCATCGAAAAGCCCGCCGCGAAGCAGATCGAGATCAACTGAACAGCGCATAACGGGAAGGCCCGCCGCAGATCGCGGCGGGCCTTTCGCCGTCCGGTCTACTGCCGCCGGGCGGTGGCGTAGTCGTCGCCCCGGCGGTAGAAGGGGCACTCCCAGCTGCCGCCCCGGAGGAACCTCTCCATCTCATCCTCATCCAGGTCCATGGTGCAGTAAAAGCTGCCGTCCTCCTCGTCGCAGTCGTAGTGGACGCAGTCGTCGCAGATGAAGGCCATCGTCATCTCACCTCGGTCCCCATTATAGCCCGCCGCCGGGGGAAAAACAACCGCCGTTCCGGCCCGGGGCGTTCCGTCGCCGGGATTTACTGCTCCATGTCAGTGCGGTCTTTACTCGCGGGAGCGTTCATATTGTCCGGTGCAGTTTCCTTTTCCAAGATACCTTTCAGTTCTTCAAAATGCCTGTCCTGACTGATTTTAATGTAGATACCCATGATTACAACAGCAACAACAGAGCCTATTGGCCATGAAGTGCCGCTGGCAGTAGACAGATTCAGAAAGATTCCCAGAACAAGTGCCGCAATGATCCACTTCATTCGATATGCTCCTTTCAGGTTCCAGCCTGTCAGTTCCATTATATCACGCAGCCGGACGGCCTGCAAGAGAACAGGGAACTGCCTCAAGGCCCACGCCGGTTCCGGTATCTTCGCCCAATGCCGTCAAATTCCTTGACAAGTCTTCTTTCTGCCACTAAAATAGACCCAAATGTTTTTCCGGCCCGGCGCTCACCGGCCGGCGGATGGAGGTCCCCCTATGAAAAAGCCCTTTGTGACAAAAGACCAGCTGGAGGCCATCGCGGCCCGGTATCCCACTCCCTTCCACATCTACGACGAGAAGGGCATCCGGGCCAACGCCCGCCGCCTGAAGGCCGCCTTCGCCTGGAATCCCGGCTATCGGGAGTATTTCGCCGTAAAGGCCACCCCCACCCCCGCCATTCTCCAGATCCTGAAGGAGGAGGGCTGCGGCTGCGACTGCTCCTCCACCACGGAGCTGCTGATGTCGGAGCGGGTGGGCGTCACCGGGGAGAGCGTCATGTTCTCCTCCAATGAGACCCCGGCGGAGGAGTTCCGGCAGGCGGCGGACCTGGGGGCCATCATCAATCTGGACGACATCACCCTGATCCCGGAGCTGGAGGAGGCCCTGGGGGGCCGCGTCCCGGAGAAGATCTGCTGCCGGTACAATCCCGGCGGCACCTTCACCCTGGGGGAGTCCGCCGAGGGCTTCCAGGTGATGGACAACCCCGGCGACTCCAAGTACGGCATGACCCGGCCCCAGATCGCCGAGGCCTTCCGCATCCTGAAGGCCAAGGGGGCGAAGGAGTTCGGCATCCACGCCTTCCTGGCGTCCAACACCATGTCCAACGACTACTATCCCTCACTGGCCCGGATCCTGTTCCGTCTGGCGGCGGAGCTGAAGGAGGAGACGGGCTGCCATATCACCTTCATCAACCTGTCCGGCGGCGTGGGCGTGCCCTATCTGCCGGACCAGCCGGAGAACGACATCGCCGTTATCGGCCAGGGCGTCCGGCAGGCCTATGAGGAGATTCTCGTCCCCGCCGGAATGGGCGACGTGGCGCTGTACACGGAGCTGGGCCGGTACATGCTGGCCCCCTACGGCCATCTGGTGACCCGGGCGGGCCACGAGAAGCACATCTACAAGGAGTATATCGGCGTGGACGCCTGCGCCTGCAACCTGATGCGCCCCGCCATGTACGGCGCCTACCACCACATCACCGTCATGGGCAAGGAGGACGATCCCTGCGACCACAAGTACGACGTGGTGGGCTCCCTGTGCGAGAACAACGACAAGTTCGCCGTGGACCGGATGCTGCCGAAGATCGACATGGGGGACCTGCTGGTGATCCACGACACCGGCGCCCACGGCTTCTCCATGGGCTACAACTACAACGGCAAGCTGCGCTCCGCGGAGCTGCTGCTGCGGGAGGACGGCTCCGTGAAGCTGATCCGCCGGGCGGAGACGGTGGAGGACTACTTCGCCACCCTGGTGTGGGAATAACAGGAACGACAGCGCCCCCCGGCGTCCGGAAGGGGCGTTGTGCATAAGACAGATGACAGCCACAGCAGTTTGATCTGCTGTGGCTGTTCTTGCAT
The DNA here is from genome assembly GCF_052065175.1 of Dysosmobacter sp. HCP28S3_G4. Lineage (NCBI taxonomy): Bacteria > Bacillati > Bacillota > Clostridia > Eubacteriales > Oscillospiraceae > Dysosmobacter > Dysosmobacter sp. HCP28S3_G4. Next base: position 5,869 of record NZ_JBQHUP010000078.1, read on the forward strand.
TGCATCCTGTTGTGTGATAATATGGAGCCGAGCAGACCCGGAAATCGGAATCTATGGAAATATTGCGTGGAGGATATTGGAAAATGGGGAAAAAAGAAGAGAGATTTGAAGTTGTATTTACCGATGGGTCTCAGATGAAAGAGTCTGGCATGCGGCAAATTCTTGTGGACGGAGAAACAGGCGTCAATTACTTGGTTTGGAAATCGGGTTATGGCGGTGGTATTACCCCTCTTCTTGATTCTGAGGGAAACGTTGTAATTAATGACTACTGAATAATGGCCCATTTTTATTTAGGCGAGAGAAGTGCCGGCAAAAACGCAAGTAGTTGCAAAATGGCGCACTGAATCTTGCGGAGATTCAGCACCAGAAC
>NZ_JBQHUP010000079.1:0-5562 GCF_052065175.1 Dysosmobacter sp. HCP28S3_G4
CACAGGCTTTTTGCAGGCATTCGATCCAATACGAGGGGGCTCCCGCCCCCTCGTACTCCCCCTGCAAAAAAGGACTCTTTTCCTTCAGGCAGGGTTTTTCGACAAGCTGAAGCGCACCGTGAGAGATCACGGTGCGCTTTTTGCCGTTTCGGGACGATTGCGGGGCGGCGGGGATGCGAGTATGACGGCGCTGAGGTGCGGGGATCTGGCAGACATTGAAAATGGAAAACATACCTGAAAAGCGGCAATGAAGAGTTGACATTGGTGGATATGCGCGGCAAAGAGGAAACAGATGCGGATGGCCGGCCGATTCTTGCGTTTGCGTTTTATTATGGAAATGCCGCGTACTACATGAGTGAGAGGGATACCTGGGAGAGAGAAGAACCGAACCTTGACAGACTGCTCTATTTGTATCAGGACAATGACAATCAGATCGGAAATGGCTACTATGATGCTGAGACGGCCTACGAAAAATTCGGCTTCCGTGTGATCCTCTGGGACTGCGCCCCGCCGGTGGAAAACATCTTCGAGTGACGTCCGGGACGCCGGTCTCCGGCAAACGCAGCCCGTCCACCGCTTTGCCCGCCCACCGTCCCAGCAAGGACTATGAGATGCCGGCCGATTCCACCGAAGCTGTCAGTGTGACCGGCCATGCCACCCCCTTCGCTCGCATGTGAACACAAATTCCTGTTTTAGACAAAATACACAAAATATGTACAAATAATCCATAAAAACACTGAAACTTTGTTAAAAGGTAAGCAATAATTGACAAAGCATTTTAACTGCTTATATTATTGTATTACAAGTTAACAAGTTACCGATTGTGTGCCCCATCCGGAAAGCCGGATAACAATAATGGAAAAATGGAAAAACAGGAGGACAAACATGAAAACGAAGATCACCAAGAGACTCGCAGCATTGGGTCTCGCTATGCTGATGGTGCTCGGCATGGCGGCGTGCGGCAACAACAGCAGCTCCGCCAACACCGGCGCAAGCACCGGCAGCACCAGCACCGCCAACACCAGCACCGCTCCCGCCAATACCAACGATGGACAGAAGTACACCATCCGCATCGGCCACAGCGATACCACCGCGAACCTCATCCACATTTCCCTCGAGCACTTCGCCGAGGCCGTCAAGGAGCGTACCAACGGCCAGGTGGAGGTCCAGATCTTCGCCTCTGAGCAGCTGGGCTCCAACGCCGAGATGGTGGAGATGGTGGAGATGGGCTCCCTCGACGCCATGATGCTCCCCTCCGGCCAGCAGGCCAACTACTGCCCCAAGTTCAAGGCCCTGAGCCTGCCCTTCCTGTTCGCCGACTATGAGCATGTTTACAAGGTGCTCGACGGCGAGATCGGCGAGGAGCTGCTCGAGGGACTGAGCGACCACAACATGATCCAGCTTGCTTACTGGGAGAACGGCCTGCGCCAGTTCACCAACAACAAGCGTGAGATCAACACCCCCGCCGATATGCAGGGCCTCAAGTTCCGTACCCCCGAGGACGCGCTGACCGTCGCGATCTTTGCCGCCTACGGCGCTTCCGCCTCTCCGTTTGCGTTCTCTGAGCTGTACCTCGCGCTCCAGCAGGGCACCTTTGACGGACAGGAGAACCCCGTCGCCAACATCTACGCCAACAATTTCCAGAATGTCCAGAAGTATCTGACCATGGTGAACTACCAGTATCAGCCCAAGGACATGATCTTCTCTCTGACTACATGGAACAAGCTGCCTGCCGATATTCAGGACATCCTGAAGGAAGCCGCGGTTGAGTTCGGCAACGAGCACCGTCAGGCGATCCAGGACAACGAGGCTGCCCAGCTCGCCGAGCTGGAGGCCGCCGGCATGCAGGTCGGCTATCCCGACACCCAGCCCTTCATCGACCAGGCTCAGAGCGTCTATGAGGACTTCTATGCTCAGTACGATTGGGCAGAGGATCTGGTCGCGCGCATCAACGAGCTCAAGTAAGCGTTTCCCGAAACTGCTTTTCTTGCGGAGAGGCACGGCTTCGTGCCGTGCCTCTTTCCATCGGACAGGCTTTACAGGATTCCATATGCAAAGGAGTATCTGAATGAAAATTGCCATCCACAAGATAAGCCTGATACTGGATAAGATCTGTGCGGTGGTGACCGGCTTCCTGCTGGTCAGTCTATGCCTGATCATCGATTATTCAGTCATCATGCGCAAACTTTTCAGCAGCCCTCCCACGTGGCAGTATGAGCTGACGCTTGTTGGACTGTGCTGGGTGACCTTCATCGGCATGCCGATGACCTTCCACATGCAGGAGCATATGCGCCTGACCTTCGTTACCGACAGGCTCAAGCCCAGGAACTGGCGCATCTACATGGATATCATTGATGTCCTGCTGATCGTGTTCCTGGTGGCCGGCATCATCTGCAGCGTTCAGGTCGTGCAGAACGCGTGGCCCCAGTATTATCAGACGATTCCCATCCGCCGCGGTATTTACTATCTGTCGTTTCCCATCGGCGCCGTGATATCGGTCGTCCATCTGATCGATATCCTGCTCAACCGCAAGCCTGACGCGGCGCCCACTGTGGACAAAAACGGGGAGGTGCAGGCATGAGTTTCAGCTTTCCTGTTCTGGTTTTGATGCTTGTCGGCGGATTTCTGCTGCTGATGATGCTCGGTGTGCCCATCGCCTTCTCCCTTTCCATTGCGGCGCTGTTCACCTGCGTCATGACCGGCCAGTTCCCCGCCTACGCAATTTTCCACCGCTTCATCGGCAACGCCAGCTCTTACACGCTGCTTGCCATCGCTTTCTTTATCCTTGCCGCGAAGCTGATGAACACTGGCGGCGTCACACGCAAGATCTTCCGCGCCTGCTCCGCGTGGGTCGGCGCGATCCCCGGCGGCCTCGCCCATGCGAACGTCGTGGCGTCCATCGTCTTCTCCGGCATGAGCGGATCCGCCGTCGCGGACGCAGGCGGCCTCGGCCAGATCGAGATCGACGCCATGAACGATGAGGGCTTCGATCCCGAGTTTTCCGCCGCCGTCACCGCCGCCTCCGCCACGATCGGTCCCATCATCCCGCCCAGCATTCCGATGGTGGTCTACGGCATGATGTCTGAGGTGGACGTCGGCCGCCTGTTCATCGGCGGCGTTACGCCGGGCCTGCTGCTGGCTCTCACCACCAGCATCCTTGTGTTCTTTATGGCAAAGAAGCGCAACTATCCTGTCCATAAGTTCAGCTGGAAAGAAGTCATCGCTTCCACCAAGGAGGCATTTCTCTCTCTGCTGACGCCGGTCATCATCATCGGCGGCATCTGGACCGGTATTTTCAGCCCGACGGAAGCGGCGTGCGTCGCAGCGACCTACGCCTTCATCCTCGCCGTCATCGTCTATCACGAGATTGGCTGGAAAGAGGTCAAGCAGGCACTCATCGACACGGCGCGGGACAGCGCGGGCATCCTTTGCATCATCTGCGGCGCTGCGGCGTTCTCCTGGCTCGTCACCATGCTGGGCATGACGCAGGCGCTGAGCACGGCGCTCGTTTCGCTGACTGACAACAAGTATGTGATGCTTCTGATCATCAACATCGCGTTCCTGCTCATCGGTATGTTCATGGAAGCGCTGGCGGCCATGACCATCACGCTGCCGTTCCTGATCCCCCTGATGAGCGTCTACGGCATCGACCCGCTGCATCTCGGCGTTGTGCTGGTGCTGAACCTCATGATCGGCCTCTGCACCCCGCCGGTCGGCACGAGCCTGTTCATCTGCGCCAAGAGCGCCAATATTTCCATCGAAAAGATGTACGAGTCGATCATTCCGTTCCTGATCCCGCTGCTGTTCGTGCTGTTCCTCATTACGTATGTTCCTGAGCTTGTTACATGGCTGCCCAGCCTGATGGGCTGATAAAAGGTGACGTCTATGGAGACTTTCACGCCTGTATCCGTGAATAAGCTCTATATTCAGATCTACAACCAGCTGTACGACGCGATCACCTCCGGAAAATACCAGGTCGGTGAACGGCTGCCCAGCGAGAAGGATCTGTGCGCCGCGTTCAATGTCAGCCGCGTTCCCGTGCGTGAGGCGCTTTCCGCGCTGGAGCTCAACGGGCTCGTGGAATGCATGCGGGGCGCGGGGGTCTATGTCCGGCGGACGACGCCCTCCAGCGGGACTTTGACGCAGGAGGTGGAGCCGCAGGATATCATTCGCGCACGCATGATCCTGGAGCCGGACATCGCGCGGATGGCTGCGTCGCAAATCAATGAGGAGCAGCGCACCGAGCTGCGCGACATCATCGAGCGGTTTAAAGAGGAGGCAAAGGAAGACGCCTACACGACCACCGTCGACAAGGAATTCCACCTCTTCCTCGCCCGCACCAGCGGCAATACGCTCTATCCGATGATGATGGAGCTGGTTTTCAAAGCCATGAAGCAGCGCATGTGGGAACTGATCCTCAATCGCACGGTGGCAACGCCAAAGTACCGCGAACAAAACAACCGTGAACACCTCCAGATCGCTCAGGCTGTCCTCGATGGTCGCACCGACGACGCCTATTCCTATATGAAAAACCATATGGAGCAGTTGTACGAGCGGTATTGGGGCTAAAAGCATGAATCTCAAATTGAAAAGGAGTGTTTGGTATGAGAGAGCAACTCTCCGTCAAAGAGCTGCAAAACAAATGCATCGATCTCAAGAAGCATGTGGTCGACATGATCTATAAGGCCCAGTCCGGTCATCCGGGTGGTTCTCTGTCTGTCGCGGAATTTGTGACCGCCTGCTACTGGCATGAGATGGACGTCGATCCCCAGAATCCCCGCTGGGCCGACCGCGACCGTTTCGTGATGTCCAAGGGCCACGTCTGCCCCGCACAGTATGCGGCGCTGGCGATGAAGGGCTTCTTCCCGATGGAGACCCTGGACACCCTGCGCAAGGAGGGCTCCCCCCTGCAGGGCCACCCCTCTATGAATAAGTGCCCCGGCATTGACATCTCCACCGGCTCCCTGGGTCAGGGCCTGGCCTGCGGCGTCGGTATGGCGCTGGCGGCGAAGATGGACGGCAAGGACTACCGCGTTTATGTGGCCGTAGGCGACGGCGAGGCCCAGGAGGGCGAGATCTGGGAGGCTGCCAACACCGCCCACAAGTACAAGCTGGACAACCTGGTGGTCTTTGTGGACTACAACAACCTCCAGATCGACGGCACCTGCGACGAGGTCATGCCCAACGGCGACCTGGGCGCGAAGTTCCGCGAGTTCGGCTTCGACACCTATGAGATCGACGGAAACGACATGGAGCAGATGGTCGCGGCGCTGAATCTGGCGCGTGCGGTCAAGAACGGCAAGCCCAAGTGCATCTATGGCCACACGGTCAAGGGCAAGGGTGTTTCCTATATGGAGAACGTCTGCTCCTGGCACGGCGTCGCTCCCAACGAGGAACAGTGGAAGCAGGCTATGGACGAGCTGGATGCTCAGTACGTCAAGTGAGGGGGATACAGCAATGAGTGAAGTCATGAAAAAAGCGACCCGTGACGGCTTTGGCGAGGCTATCGTCGAGCTGGGCAAAGAGAATAAGAACATTCTGGTGGTGGACGTCGATATCGGC
>NZ_JBQHUP010000080.1:0-5560 GCF_052065175.1 Dysosmobacter sp. HCP28S3_G4
CTTTCTGTATCCACGATTTCTACGATTCCACGATCCAGCTTCCCTCGTTCAAGCATCTTTCATCACCCATGCTTATTTTACCATATAAATGCGAAAAAGCCCAGCTATGCTGGACTTTTTCGACAGCCTGAGAGGACGCCCGAGGGCGTCCTCTCTGCCTTCTTCCGAGGAACTTCTCCAGCTCCGGGCATATGCGGCGCCGCGCCGTCTGTCCCCGCCGGTCCGCCGATGGCCGCCGGTGACTGGACACCGGACACGGCGGCGGATTAAAATGGCGTCATTCTTCCGCGAACTTCTCTCTGTCCCGGTTGATCTGCTTCTGATAACGCTCCTGCTCCGAGAACACACAGCCGCAGTACTTCTGCATGTAGAAGCCCAGCTCCCTGGCCCTCTGGTTCCCGGCCCGGAAATTGGGGCGGAAATCCCGGTAGAGGAACTTCACGCCGTACTGAGCGGCATATTTCTCCGCCGCCCGGACGATGCCCTCATGGTCCTGATAGAGGCTGGCCAGCAGGGTGGAGGTGAAGGCCTCAAAGCCGTGCTCCGCGGCGTATTTCGCCGTGCCCTCGATACGGTGCTCATAGCAGTAGGCGCAGCGGTGGTCGATGTCCTCCGCCACATGACGGACGAATTCCCGCAGGCCGTAGTCCTCCCGGACCCGTACCTCCATGCCGATGGTGGGGGCGTACTCCAGCAGACAGTCCCGCCGGGCCTGATACTCCTTCCAGGGGTGGATGTTGGGATTATACCAGAACGCCACCGGCTCGATGCCCTCCGACCGCAGAGGGTCGATGCAGCTGAGAGAGCAGGGGGCGCAGCAGCAGTGCAGCAAAACGTGATCCATAGCAAAATTCTTCTCCTTTGCCGTCTCCGGCATGTCTTTTCCGCCACAGTATAGCATAAAACCGAAAAAAGGCCAAGCCTGTGGGACAGGTTTCGCCAAATTGTTGAAAAGAGAAATAATTGATATCAAAAAGCAGCTCTTTGACGGATTTTTTAACAGCATCTTTACGGGTTTCCGGAGTTTTGCCGGTTGCACATTTCCACGAAAAAGAGTATGATACAATCCAAAATGAGACTCTGCGGCTATAATTTGCCCTTATAGACGCAATCGTTTTCCTAAAGGGGGAACCTTTTTTGAAAGTCGGTTTGGATGTCGGCTCCACCACCATCAAATGTGTGGTGATGGACGGCGAAGATCGGATCGTATACAGTACATATGAACGGCATTTCAGCCATATTCTGGAAAAGTCCGAGGAGCTGCTGCGCCGGGTGGCGGAGCAGTACATCCCGGGCGGGCGGGCGCGGCTGGCCATCTCCGGCTCCGCGGGAATGGGCATGGCCGAGGGCGTGAGCATCCCCTTCGTACAGGAGGTGTTCGCCACCCGCGTGGCGGCCAACCGGCTGGCCCCCGGTACGGACTGCATCATCGAGTTGGGCGGCGAGGACGCCAAGATCCTGTTTCTGACCAACGGACTGGAGGTCCGGATGAACGGCTCCTGCGCCGGCGGCACCGGCGCCTTCATCGACCAGATGGCGACGCTGCTGAAAATGAGCGCCGATGAGATGGACGAGGCGGCCCTCAAGGCGGAGAAGACCTACACCATCGCCTCCCGGTGCGGCGTGTTCGCCAAGAGCGACGTGCAGCCCCTCATCAACCAGGGAGGCAAGGCGGCGGACATCGCCGCCAGCATCTATCAGGCGGTGGTGAACCAGACCATCGCGGGCCTGGCCCAGGGACGGCCCATCAGGGGCAATGTCCTGTATCTGGGCGGACCGCTGACCTTCTCCCAGTGCCTGCGGGACTGCTTTGACAAGACCCTGGGCCTGAAGGGCAGATGCCCGGAGAACAGCCTGCTGTTCGTGGCCATGGGCGCCGCGTTCTACTCCGATACGGAGTTCGACCTGCTGGAGGTGGCGGACCGCATCCAGAAGCGGGGCACGGTGGAGACCTACCGCAGCCAGCCGCCACTGTTCGCCAGCCGGGAGGAGTACGAGACTTTCCGGGAGCGCCATGCCAGGGCCTCCGTGCCCCGGGTGGACTTCCCCACGGACTATGACGGCCCCGTCCACATCGGCATCGACTCCGGCTCCACCACCGTGAAGCTGGTGGTGATGGACCAGGACGGCGGCATCCTGTTCACGGATTACCGGCCCAATCTGGGCAATCCCGTGCCCCTGATCCGGGGCGTGCTGCAAAAGCTCTATGAAGAGCACCCGAAGCTCCATGTGGCCAGCGTCACCACCACCGGCTACGGCGAGGATCTGGCGAAGGCCGCCTTCCACGCCGACTACGGCGTGGTGGAGACCGTGGCCCATTTCACCGCCGCCCGGTATTTCATGCCCAACGTGGACTTCATCATCGACATCGGCGGCCAGGACATGAAGTGCTTCAAGATCGAGGACGGCGCCATCAGCGACATCTTCCTGAACGAGGCCTGTTCCTCCGGCTGTGGCAGCTTCCTCCAGACCTTCGCCCAGGCGCTGGGCTATGACGTGCGGGACTTCGCCAAGCTGGGGCTGTTCGCAGACCGTCCTGTGGACCTGGGCAGCCGCTGCACCGTGTTCATGAACTCCAGCGTCAAGCAGGCCCAGAAGGACGGCGCCACCATCGAGAACATCTCCGCAGGCCTGTCCATCAGCGTGGTGAAGAACGCCATCTACAAGGTCATCCGGGCCTCCTCTCCCGAGGAGCTGGGCCGGAACATCGTGGTCCAGGGCGGCACGTTCTACAACGAGGCGGTGCTGCGGGCCTTTGAGAAGGAGATGGGGGTGGAGGTCATCCGCCCGGACATCGCCGGCCTCATGGGCGCCTACGGCGCCGCCCTGTACGGACGGGGCAAGGCCGGAGCCGGCCACCGCAGCAGTCTGCTGGACGCCCAACAGCTGGCGGACTTCCGGCAGGAGACCCGCAGCGAGATCTGCGGCCGCTGCGGCAACAACTGCCAGCTGACCATCAACACCTTCGCCGACGGGGCCACCCTCATCAGCGGCAACCGCTGCGACCGGCCCGTCACCGGCAAGGCCAACACCGGCGAGGAGAACCTGTACGAATACAAGCGGAAGCTGATCCTGTCCTACAAGCCCGTCAAGGGCCCCCGGGGAAAAATCGGCCTGCCTCTGTGCCTGAACTTCTGGGAGCTGTATCCCTTCTGGTACACCTTCTTCACGAAGCTAGGCTTCGCCGTGTACCACAGTCCCCTCAGCAGCCGGGAGCTGTATCTCCAGGGCCAGGGGTCCATCCCCTCGGACACCGCCTGCTTCCCGGCAAAGCTGGCCCACGGCCACATCCACGCCCTCAGCAAACTGGGGCTGGACGCCATCTTCTACCCCTGCATGACCTATAACATCGACGAGGGGCTGGGCCAGAACCACTACAACTGCCCGGTGGTGGCCTACTATCCCGAGGTGCTGGCGGGCAACTGCCCGGAGCTGCGGGACACGAAATTCATTTACGACTACGTGGGCATCCACCGGCCTAAGGATTTCACCAAAAAGATCCACGGCATTCTGGGCAAGTATTTCGACGGCATCTCCCAAAAGGAGATCCAGGAGGCCGCCGACGCGGCCTACGCGGAGTACGAGCGCCACATGCGTCAGATCCGGGACGAGGGCGAGCGCATCATTCAGAAGGCACGGCAGGAGGGACGCCGCATCATCGTCCTGGCGGGACGGCCCTACCACGTGGACCCGGAGGTGAACCACGGCATCGACACCCTCATCACCCGGGCCGGCGCGGCGGTCATCACCGAGGACTCCATCTCCGACCGGGTGGAGCCCTTCCGGACCACGGTGCTGAACCAGTGGACCTATCACTCCCGTCTGTACGCCGCCGCCAAATACTGCTGCTCCCAGCCGGACATGGACCTGGTGCAGCTGGTGTCCTTCGGCTGCGGCGTGGACGCCATCACCACCGACGAGACGAGAGAGATCCTGCAGTCCGGCGGAAAGCTGTACACCCAGCTGAAGATCGACGAGATCACCAATCTGGGCGCCGTGCGCATCCGCCTGCGGAGCCTGTTCGCCGCACTGGAGGAACAGGACGAGAAGCGCGCCAACGCGAGCAAGGAGGCGTAAGACATGGAATTCCGATATCCGACATTCACGCCGGAGATGAAAACGACCCATAAGATCCTGATCCCCAATATGGCGCCGGTCCAGTTCCGCATTCTGGCCGCGGCCATGAAGCACATGGGGTATAACGTGGAGCTGCTGGGCAACTGCGGCAGTCAGGTGGCGGAACAGGGCCTGAAATACGTCCACAACGACACCTGCTATCCCGCACTGCTGGTCATCGGCCAGTTCCTGGACGCTCTGAACTCCGGCAAATACGACCTGGACCACACCGCCCTCATCATCACCCAGACCGGCGGCGGCTGCCGGGCCTCCAACTACATTTTTCTGCTGCGCAAGGCGCTGCAGAAGGCCGGTTACTGCAATATCCCGGTGGTGAGCCTGAACTTCTCCGGCCTGGAAAAGGACAGCAGCCTGCCCATGGACATGACCTTCGTGCGCATGGCGCTGTCGGCCATCTGCTACGGCGACCTGCTGGTGGCCCTGAAGGCCCAGACCGCTCCCTATGAGGTGCGGAAGGGCGACGCGGAGGCCCTCCAGAACAAGTGGCTGGACACCATCTGCGGCTGGATCCTGGACGGCAAGGGCTTCTCCCAGCGGGAGATGCGCGCCGCCATGCCGAAGATCGCGGCGGAGTTCGCCGCCATCCCGGTCCGGCGGGTGTCCAAGGTGAAGGTCGGCGTGGTGGGCGAGATCTATGTGAAATACTCCCCCCTGGGCAACAACGACCTGGAGAACTTTCTGGCCTCCCAGGACTGCGAGGTGAATCTGCCGGGCCTCATGGGCTTTTTGCAGTACTCCGTGTACAATCTGTCGGAGACCGCCCGGCTCTACGGCGGCACCCTGGTGGAGAAGCACGTCTCCGATGTGGTGCTGAAGTACATCGAGAGCATGGAGAAGCTGATCCTCAAGGCCCTGCGAGACAACGGCTATCACGCGCCCTTGCCGTTTTCGGAGTTGTGCAAGCTGCCGGAGGGCGTCATCGGCATGGGCAACAAGATGGGCGAGGGCTGGCTCCTCACCGCCGAGATGCTGGAGTTGGTGCGGTCCGGATATGAGAACATCGTCTGCGCCCAGCCCTTCGGCTGCCTGCCCAACCACATCTGCGGCAAGGGCATGATCAACAAGATCCGGGAGCTGTATCCCATGGCCAACATCACCCCCATCGACTACGATCCCAGCGCCACCCGGGTCAACCAGGAGAACCGGATCAAGCTGATGCTGGCGGTGGCGCGGGAGCGGCTGCCCTCCCATCCGGACCAGCCGGGAACGCCCGAGAAGGCGCCGTCCCGGGAGCTGGTGCGGGAGCGCACTCCCCGCAAGCAGCCCGTCCACGCGGCCACCTGACAGAGAGAAAGACTGCCCCAACGGGCAGTCTTCAGGCTGTCGAAAAAGTCGAGCATAGCTGGGCTTTTTCGCATTTATATGGTAAAATAAGCATGGGTGATGAAAGATGCTTGAACGAGGGAAGCTGGATCGTGGAATC
>NZ_JBQHUP010000081.1:0-5252 GCF_052065175.1 Dysosmobacter sp. HCP28S3_G4
GGAAGGCCCACCAGAAAAAGGCGGCTGCTGCCGCCAGAAAAACCAGCGCCTGAAGGGCGTGGCGTTTAGCCTCTGTTTTCATTGCGCAGTCTCCGAACGAAAAGAGCCGAGGGGGGGGGGGGGGGGGTGGGGCCCCCCCCCCACCACTGTACCGGTGATGGTGTCCACAAAGCCGTCCACATAGATCGTCGCCGTCTGGCCCACGGAGAAGTCCTCGGGAGCCGCGTAGCTGAACAGGAAGTCGATGATCAGGTTCTTGTCTCCCACGATCTTCAGGATCTGCGTCCCGGCGCTGACGGTGTCGCCGTTCTGGACGTAGACCTCCTCCACCGTGCCGCTCATATCCGCCCTGGGATACTTGGACTTCATCGTCTGATCGTAGTTCTTTTCCGCCTGGGTCAGGCTGTTTTGAGCCTAGGTCAGGCTGTTCTGGGCCTGGGTCTGTGAGGTGTCGGCGTCGGAGGAATCCAGGGTGTAGAGCAGCTGGTCCTTCTCCACCAGATCCCCCTCCTCAAAGGTGTCGCTGAGGATCTCACCGGACACCAGCGTGCTGACCACGTAGGAGTCCGCCGGTTCCAGCGTTCCGCTGCTGGTGAGGGATTTGGTAATGGAGCGGCGCTCCGCTGCCGCCTCTGTGTAGACCGCGGCTGTCTCCTGCTGGCCGTTGGCGCGGCCCTGGATCAAAACGACCACGGCTCCCACTGCCACCACCGCGGCCAGCAGCAGAAGCCACTTCTTCTTTCCTCCCGCCTTCTGCCCGCCGTCTCTCCGCCGGAACAGCTTCCGCTTTCCGCCGTCCCAGGCAGACGCCGGGGCCTCCCGCATCACATCTTCTTCCATACGCGCTTCCTCCTTGGATGTTCTAACGCCATGTGCGTCCTTGTGAGAGAGGATAGCGGAGAAAGCTAAAATCAAGCTGAAATCACCCTGAAGATTTCTCCTGTTTTTTCAAATATTGCCGGGGTTTTCCCGTGTTTTAAAACCTTAAAAGTTTCTGAAAGCCTTTTGTTCAAAATCTATCCGCCGGGAAACACGCCGGTCAGGTCTCCCGTCGGCATAGCCGCCGACAGTCTCGGACACAGATCCCCGGCAAACTGCCGCAGGCAGGCCCGCTCCGCTTCTTCCGCGCCCAACACATCGGCGAGACGCTCCGCCCCATCCTCCAGCGTCCGGCGCAGCGTCTCCGGCGGCAGACAGCCCAGCTTTTCTCCCAATGCATTACGGCGGCGGTCCGTCATCTCCAGGGTGCGGGGGTCCTCGCCCAGAAGGGCCCGTCCCAACGCCACCGCCGCCGGGGGTTCAAACAGGTTGATGAGCAGGCCCCGGTAATCGGGACAGCTGGCAGCCAGCACCCGCTCTACCGCCGGAAGCTCCAGCCGGGCCAGAAAGCGATTTTCCGTCAGGAGGCGGCGGAGATATTCATTGACATAATCCACGCCCTCCAGCATGTCCGGCACCGGTCGGGACAGCTGGTAGTCGATGTCACAGGGGATCTCACAGGCGAAATACCGCCAGTCGTACCGCTTCCAGAAGGTGCCGATGCTTTTCAGCGTGTCCGTCAGGGACCGGTTCCCCACGTCCGGCGCCGTCAGGCACGCTGCCTGCCACAGACGCTCTCCCTGCCGCAGCTTCCACTGCAGCCGGGACTGGCCGGTGTGCAGTGCCCGCTCCAGCCCTGCGGAAAGACACCTCCGGATGCGCTCCAGATCGTCCGGGGACACGCCTAGCGTATAGACAACGGACGCCAGCAGCGCCTCCGCCTTCTCCGCCGGCAGGGACGTGCTCTCCCCCATGGTGAATCTAGCCGCCTGTGCCGACAGCAGACGCCAGAGAGCGTCCTGAAATTCCGCCTGTTCCTCCGCCGTCAGCGGCGCGGACAGTGTGTTGTCAGTCATCCCGGACCTCCCTTTCCGCATCCTCTCCCGCCAGATATCCGGGCAGACGGTCCGGCAGCAGCTCCAGAGCGCCGTGGGCCGGGCCGTCGAACACCGCCCGCATGGCCGCCAGCAGGTCCTCATCAGAGAGGGGAAACTCATTTTTGAAGCAGTAAAACAGGCCTTGCAGCTCCTCCAGCGTCTCCGCCCAGGTCTCGCTGTCCACATACGGGGAATCGCAGAACTGATGGATCAGCCGCGGCAGGATGCCCTCGCCGAACTCCACCCGTCCCGTGCTCCGCAGGGCCTCCCTCCGTCCGGACGCCAGCGCCGCCATCTGCCGGGGGGACAGCGTCAGACCGAACCGCTCCGTTCTCTGATTGCACGCCGCCAGCGCCCTGACCGTCTCTTCCGGCGGGGAGACCGGCATCAATGTCCATTCCATACCATCACGCTCCTCTCCTATATTCTCTACACCGGAAGCCCTATCATTTCAAGACTTGAAAAAGTAGCGAAAATGTGGTAATATCAGTACAACAAAACAGAAATTTTTTCGATTTTATTTCCGATATCTCAGAAATGATCTCCGTGATACGACAGCTGCCCCGCCCGAATTGGGCGGGGCGTTTGATTTGTCCGGCAGGGCTGCGTACGCTCCGGTCCTGTCTCCAAAGGGAAAAGAAGTTCCGCTGTCCCGACAGATGAGCACAGAGAAAATCCCTGTGCGGAGCCGTGCCCAGGAACGGCGGGACGCCTGCTCCCAGACAAATTCCGGGAACTGTCCGCCCGCCAATGCATACCATTTTTATTAAATCTCCATGTATTTTTCGCATAGTATTGTGGATTTCGACCAAAAATTTGAAAAACATTCTATTTGTGATTTTCGAACTTTCAGCGTATACTCTTGGATAACGCCGAATTTTGAGAGGGATTCCGCCATGTCTTCTTTGCTTTCCGTATCTGTTGCACTTCTGTCGGGTCTGCTGATGACCCGTCTTGTCAAACCGCTGAAGCTGCCCGACGTGACCGCCTATCTGGTGGCCGGCGTCCTGGTGGGCCCCTACTGTCTGGGTGCGCTGGGCATTCATGGTCTCGGCTTTGTCAGCATGGAAGCCGTGGAAGTCATGTCCCCCATCTCGAATATCGCCCTGGGCTTCATCGCCTTCTCCATCGGCAACGAATTCCGGCTGAACGATCTGAAGAACACGGGTATGCAGGCCACTGTGGTGGGCGTGATCCAGGCCGTGACTGCCGCGCTGTTTGTGGATGCGGCACTGCTGATGATGCACCTGGTCATGCCGGACAAGCTCTCCGTCGCCCAGGCCATTACGCTGGGTGCTATCGCTACCGCCACCGCCCCCGCCGCCACGCTGATGGTGGTGCGGCAGTACAAGGCGAAAGGCCCTCTGACGGATCTGCTTCTGCCGGTGGTGGCGCTGGATGACGCCGTGGGCCTCATCGTGTTCGCCGTCTCCTTCGGCATCGCCCGTACCCTGTCCAGCGGCGTGGTAGATCTGATCTCCATTTTGGTAGACCCGCTGGTGGAGATCTCCGCTTCCCTGCTGCTGGGCGCGGTGTGCGGATGGCTGCTGACCCAGCTGGAAAAGCTGTTCCGCTCCAACACCAACCGTCTAAATCTGACCATCGCCTTTGTGTTCCTCACCGTCTCCATCTCCATGGCGAAGTTCAGCATCGGCCCCGTGCAGGTGGGCTTCTCCTCCCTGCTGGTCTGTATGATGCTGGGCACCACCTTCTGTAATCTCTGCCCCCTGTCCTCTGATCTGATGGAAAAGGCCGACCGCTGGACTTCCCCGCTGTTCGCCCTGTTCTTTGTGGCCAGCGGCGCCGAGTTGGAGCTGAACGTATTCAGCGACGCGGCCATCGTGGGCGTGGGGTTGGTGTATATTCTGTTCCGCTCTCTCGGCAAATACTGCGGTGCCCTTTTCAGCACCCGTATGACTCACTGTCCCCCTGCCGTGTGCAAGTATCTGGGCATCACACTGCTGCCCCAGGCCGGCGTGGCGCTGGGCATGTGCATCACAGCCCGGCAGCTGGGGGCCGAAGGCGATCTCATCCGCAATATCATCCTGTTCTCCGTTCTGATCTATGAGTTGATAGGTCCCGTCCTCACCAAGCAGGCGCTTACCAAGGCCGGCGATATCAAGCCCATGTCCGATGCGGTGAAAAATCGTCGGGAAGAAAAGCTCGCCCACCTCCAATCGGATCAGGAATGATCCCTGAAGTTATGGTAAAGTCATAATATACAGAGATCCCCCGGTCATGATAACCGGGGGATCTCTGTATATGGACTGTCAGCTCTCGCAGCAAAGCAGCTCCACGCGCACGTGGCTCCTTGTAAGCACCCTGGCAAACCAGAACCAGCCTGGCGCAGTTCGACGATAAGATTAAAATAAGTGGCCTGTTGACGGTACCTTTCCGACTATCCAGATCCTGTAAATTGTCCAAAGAGGATAGGCGTGATCCGGTACGCGCTTCCCCGCGAGTGCCAGGCAATGCAGCGGCTTGTCAGGGCAGTCAAAACCTCCGGCTAAGCCGGAGGCTTGAGTAAGCCCTATAAGGGCTTACTACCGGCACGCCTCTCAAGACGCATTGAAAAATCTTTCGCTCGCATCACTTGCCCCACCGCCCGTAAACGGGCCAAACCTACCGATTGTGAGATTTTTCAAATCGGTAGCTTTACAATTTGTCATGAATTAGTCTCCGGTTGATGTGAGTTTGGTCGGCAAACCTTTTCTCATTTCAACTCGGGGACTTTTTCTTGTTTACTTTTTTCATCGCTATAAGCTCTTTTAGCCCCCCGGCAGAGCCGGGGGTTCTCTTTGTCAGGGCAAAAGAAAACGGCAGTCTGACGACTGCCGTTCAAGTGTTGGCGCTACCTATTTTACCGGGCCGTCACCAGCCAAGTATCGTCGGCAGAGATGAGCTTAACTACCGTGTTCGGAATGGGAACGGGTGGACCCTCATCCTAATCAGCACCAACTCTATTTATCCATCAGGCTCTCGCCTGAAGAACAAATCGTATTATAGCGCATCCTTCGCGCCTTGTCAAGTGTCTCTCGTAAAGAAGTGGTGACCCGTACCGGATTCGAACCGATGTTAACGGCGTGAGAGGCCGCTGTCTTAACCACTTGACCAACGGGCCATTGGTGCGCCTTCACGGACTCGAACCGGGGACCCACTGATTAAGAGTCAGTTGCTCTACCAACTGAGCTAAAGGCGCATACTTCTTTTAGGAGCGTGCTTTTCTGCACCCTCAAAACCGAACAATGTATGACTTACGTTTCAGGCCGCCTGCTTCATTCGTAGGTCAAGCCCTCGGGCTATTAGTACCGGTCAGCTTCACATGTTACCACGCTT
>NZ_JBQHUP010000082.1:0-4975 GCF_052065175.1 Dysosmobacter sp. HCP28S3_G4
GGGTCCACGCTGGGCCGTCCGTTATCTTCGCTGTACAGCAGTTCCACCATTTCGTAGAGTCGGTTAAAATCTACCGCCGCATCTATTTTCCGCAGCAGATGATCTTTCGGCGCCAAACTTTCTGTATCCACGATTTCTACGATTCCACGATCCAGCTTCCCTCGTTCAAGCATCTTTCATCACCCATGCTTATTTTACCATATAAATGCGAAAAGCCCAGCTATGCTGGACTTTTTCAACAGCCTGAGCCCGGGCGCTGCGCGCCCGGGCTTTTTATGTTCGGATCGTCCGTGGATCTTACACGGGGCTCTGGAGATTGGTATCCTTGATGCCGTGCTTTTCCACATAGCCGGTGAGCATCAGGGTCAGGGCGCCGTCGCCGGTGACGTTGCAGGCGGTGCCGAAGCTGTCCTGCAGGGCGAAGATGGCCAGCATCAGGCCGGTACCCTCGTCCTTGAACAGCAGGATGCCGGTGATGAGGCCCAGGGAGGCCATGACGGTGCCGCCGGGGACGCCGGGCGCACCGATGGCGAAGATGCCCAGCAGTAGGCAGAATAGGATCATGGTGCCCATGGAGGGAATGGAGCCGTACAGCATCTTGGCGATGGTCATGACGAAGAAGACCTCCGTCAGCACGGAGCCGCACAGATGGATGTTGGCGAACAGAGGCACGCCGAAGCTGACCATGTCCTCCCGGAGGACGCTGCTCTTGCGGGCGCAGCGCAGGGCCACGGCCAGGGTGGCGGCGGAGGACATGGTACCCACGGCGGTGAGGTAGGCGGGACCGTAGTGCCGCAGCACCTCCCAGGGATTCTTTTTGGAATAGGCGCCGGCCAGCAGGTACAGCACCGCCAGCCAGATGTAGTGGCCCAGCATCACGATGAGGATGATCTGGAGGAAGGCGGGCAGCTGGCGGGTGATCATGCCCTCATAGCTCAGGTTGCAGAAGGTGGCGGCGATGTAGAAGGGGAGCACGGGGATGATGACCTTGGTGACGACGGACAACACGATGTTCTGGAACTCCGCCAGCAGGTCGATGGTCTTCTGGGACTTGGTCCAGGTGGCCGCCAGACCCAGCAGGATGGACAGCACCAGGGCACTCATGACCGGCATGATCTGGGGGATGTTCAGCTCAAACACCACATCCGGCAGCTCCCGCAGTCCCGCCACGCTGGTGTCGATGGACAGATGGGGGATCAGGGCGTAGCCCGCGCCCATGGACATGAAGGCCGCGCAGATGGACGAGACGTAGGCGATGATTACCGCCACGCCCAGCAGCCGGGATGCGTTGGTGCCCAGCCGGGTGATGGACGGGGCGATGAAGCCGATGATGATCAGGGGCACGCAGAAGGTGATGAGCTGGCCCATGATGTACTGGAGGGTGACGACGACCTTCATGACGCTCTCAGGGAACACCAGTCCGCAGAGGATGCCCACCGCAATGCCCAAAAGCAGGCGAAAGGGCAGGCTGTCAAACAGTTTTTTCATTTTCTTCTCTCCTTGATGATTTGATGGACGGACCTTCGGCAAGTCCACCTCCGGCGCTGCTGCCGGACGGGCTCTCCGTTCCTATACTACCGTTTCTCCTCCGGAATGTCAACGCGGGTTTTCCCTGAAATTCCCCGGGTTACAGGGTTTTTGTGCCGGACGCTCCGCTCTGCTCCGTCTTCTGGATCTGGATGTCCACCCGGAAATAGGTGAACTGCCCCGTGGCCAGAAGCACATCGTTGTCGCCGGTGATGTCCACATCCACCAGGCAGGTGCTCCGGCCCCGGTGGCGCACATGTGCGGCGGCCCGGATGGTCCCCTGGGTCTGATTTTTCAGGAAATTCAAGGACCCGTTCTGGGTCACATAGTGCCGTCCGTCGGTGCAGGCCGCCACGCCGGTGGCGTTGTCCGCCAGCGTGTACAGCGCGCTACCGTGGACGATGCCGTAGGGGTTCTTGCTCTCCGGCCGGACATCCAGCCGGAACACCGCCCGGTCCCGCTCCACGGACTCCGCCTCAATGAAATTGTGCAGGGTAAAGGCGTTGCCCGCCAGAATATCCTGGATGTCCTGTTGTACTTCCGCCATATGGATGTCCTGTTGTACTTCCGCCATAGCTGTGCGCTCCTTTTTCTGTATTTTTCAAAGCGATTGTCAGTTTATCACATTTTCTGAAACTTTTCCACTTTTTTCGCCGCGGGGTTGACAACGCCGTCTCATTGTGTATAATGAACATATGAGCAATTATTCATATATTAGGAGGTGCCTATGGAAGACCGCTATACCGTGGAGTGCTGCGACTTCATTCACGCCCATGAGGACATCGTGAAAAAAGTGCAGAAGGAGATGCCCAGCGAGGACACCCTCTACGACCTGACGGAGCTGTTTCGCATCTTCGGCGATTCCACCCGCGTCCGTATCCTCTACGTGCTGTTTGAGGCGGAGATGTGCGTCTGCGACATCGCCATGCTGCTGGGACTCACCCAGTCCGCCGTCTCCCATCAGCTGCGGGCTCTGAAAAACGCCCGGCTGGTGAAATCCCGGCGGGATGGGAAGACCGTGTTCTACTCTCTGGCGGACGATCATGTGAAGACCATCATCGACCAGGGTCTGGAGCACGTGTCCGAATAACAACTATTTGGAATTATTTTTGCAAATACTACAAGGAGGAATCATTATGAAGAAGCGTTTCAGCATGGTGGATCTGGACTGCGCCAACTGCGCGGCGAAAATGGAGACCGCCATTAAGAAGATCGACGGCGTCCATGACGCCACCGTCAGCTTTTTATCTCAGAAGCTGACCATCGACGCCGACGACGCCCGGTTCGATGATATCATGAAAGAGGTCGTCAAAGTCTGCAAAAAGGTGGAGCCGGACTGCGTCATCAAGCTGTGACGCCCGCTCCCCCACAAAGGAGGTTTCCCCCGTGTCCGGATTATCCCGAAAAGAGAAGAAAATGCTGACCCGCATTCTGACGGCAGCGGCGTTGCTGGTGCTGCTGGTGCTGCTGCCTAACCTCCGGCTGCCCTGGGCCCTGTACCTGGTCCCCTATCTCATCGTGGGCTGGGACGTGCTGTGGCGGGCCGTCCGCAACATCCTCAACGGCCAGGTCTTCGATGAGAATTTCCTGATGGCCCTGGCCACCGTAGGCGCCTTCGCCACGGCGGAGTACGCCGAGGCGGTGTTCGTCATGCTGTTCTATCAGGTGGGTGAGCTGTTCCAGAGCCACGCCGTGGGCAAGTCCCGCCAGTCCATCGCCGCGCTGATGGACATTCGCCCCGATTACGCCAACATTGAGCGGGACGGCCGGCTGGAGGAAGCGGACCCCGAGGACGTGGCGGTGGGGGAAACCATCGTGGTGAAGCCCGGCGAGCGCATCCCCCTGGACGGCGTGGTTCTGGAGGGAGCCTCCTCCCTGGATACCGCCGCCCTCACCGGCGAAGCCGCGCCCCGGGACGTCCGGGTCGGGGACAGCGTCATCAGCGGCTGCGTCAACCAGACGGGCCTGCTGCGGATCACCGTCACAAAGCCCTACGGGGAGTCCACGGTGGCAAAAATTCTGGATCTGGTGGAGAACGCCAGCGAGAAGAAGTCCACCAGTGAGAACTTCATCACCCGGTTTGCCCGGTATTACACCCCCTGCGTGGTCATCGCCGCCGTTCTGCTGTTCGCCGTCCCCACCGTTCTGCTGGCGGTGCTGGACCCGCTCCCCGCGTTCCTGACCGGCACCGTCTGGACGGACTGGCTCCACCGGGCGCTGATCTTCCTGGTCATCTCCTGCCCCTGCGCGCTGGTGATCTCCGTGCCCCTCAGCTTTTTCGGCGGCATCGGCGGCGCCAGCAAGTGCGGCATTCTGGTGAAGGGCGGCAACTATCTGGAGCTGCTGGCCAAAACGGAGACCGTGGTGTTCGACAAGACCGGCACCCTGACCCGGGGCACCTTCTCCGTCAGCGCCATCCATCCGGAATCAGGCTTCACGGAGAAGCAGCTGCTGGAGACCGCCGCCCTGGCGGAGTCCTACTCCGACCATCCCATCTCCCTCTCCCTGAAAGCCGCCTGCGGGGCGGAGTTGGACGCCCAGCGGGTGTCCGGCGTGGAGGAGATCGCCGGCCACGGCGTCCTGGCCAGGGTAGACGGCCGACCGGTGGCCGTGGGCAACAGCCGTCTGATGGAGCGGGAGCGGGCCGTCTGGAAGCCCTGCGATCTGCCCGGCACCATCGTCTATGTGGCCATCGACGGCGTCTGCGCCGGTCACATCGTCATCTCCGACCAGCCCAAGCCCGATGCGGCGCAGGCCATCCAGGCCCTGAAGGCTGCCGGCGTCAAAAAGACGGTGATGCTCACCGGCGACAATCCGGCCGCCGCGGAAGACATCACCCGGCGGCTGGGTCTGGACGAATACCACGCCGGACTGCTGCCCGGGGACAAGGTGGACCATCTGGAAGCGCTTCTGGCGGCCAAGACGCCCGGCGCCGTGCTGGCCTTCGTGGGCGACGGCATCAACGACGCCCCGGTGCTGGGCCGGGCGGACGTGGGCATCGCCATGGGCGCCCTGGGCTCCGACGCCGCCATCGAGGCGGCGGACGTGGTCCTCATGGACGACAAGCCCTCCAAGATCGCCGCCGCCATCCGCATCTCCCGGAAGACCCTGCGGGTGGCGAAAGAGAACATCTGGTTCGCACTGGCCGTGAAGGCCGTGGTGCTGGTGATGGGCGCCTTCGGCGCGGCCACCATGTGGGAGGCGGTGTTCGCCGACGTGGGCGTGGCCGTCATCGCCATCCTTAACGCTACCCGGACCCTGCGGGTGGACGATGTGGTCTGACCTGCCGATCCAAAAGAGAGCGCCGCGGAAAAACCGCGGCGCTCTGGCTGTCGAAAAAGTCCGAGGGACTTTTTCGACAGCCTTCACAATGCCTCGCTTTTCTGCCCGCGCAGCGGGCCGAAAAGCTGCCGCTGCGCGGCGCAAACGCCTGCTGACACAGGCTTTT
>NZ_JBQHUP010000083.1:0-4958 GCF_052065175.1 Dysosmobacter sp. HCP28S3_G4
TCCGTCGAGGTCGCCGAGCGCTATGGCCTGGGCTACGACCTGGTGGCTGGCGCCAACATCGTCGGCTTCCAGAAGGTCGCCGACGCCATGATGGCTCAGGGCATCTTCTAATTCAACATTCCGTGCCTGGAAAAGGCCATCCTCTTTACCTCCTGGAAAAGCCGGTCCTCTTGGACCGGCTTTTCCGCGTCCCGGGGACGCTTTGCCCGCCGGAACAGAGAGATCCTTAACGGGCATCCGGAAAATTTTCACGTTGTCTTATCACCCGAAAAATGTCTAATGTCCGCCTCCCGTGCCCGGGATGCGGACATTTTTTATCAAAAATGTTTTGTTTGTGAATTGTCTATCAGGTTTTTCCCGGATATTCCGTTTAAAAAAGTTTGCATTCCTGAAAAATCGTGCTATAATGCCACTTAAATACTTGTCTGTGCCGCCCGTTCATATTTCCATGACCGGTGGATACAGTGTTGGAAAATGCCAGAAGGAGTGAAACTATGAGCCGTCTTGACGTGAAAACCCCCAGTCAGGCCCAGGCCGTCGTGGAACAGCTCTACCGCAACGTAGAGCGCCGTATCGCCGCCAGCCCTCCGGGCCTGTGCCCCATCGACATGGCGCTGAACTTTCTGAATCTGTGCCACGCCCAGACCTGCGGCAAATGCGTGCCCTGCCGCATCGGCCTGGGGCAGCTGTCCGGCATGCTCCAGGAGGTGCTGGACGGTGAGGCCGACACCAGCATCCTCCACCGCATCGAGGAGACCGCCCAAGTCATCGTGGACACCGCCGACTGCGCCATCGGCATCGACGCCGCCAACCTGGTGCTGATGGGCCTGAAGGGCTTCCGGGATGACTATGAGGAGCACATCAACCATCACCGCTGCCTCAGCACCCTGCGGAACCCCGTGCCCTGCGTGGCCCTGTGCCCCGCCGGCGTGGACATCCCCGGCTACATCGCCCTGGTGCGGGACGGCCGCTACGACGACGCCGTGCGGCTCATCCGGAAGGACAATCCCCTGCCCACCGCCTGCGCCTACATCTGCGAGCATCCCTGCGAGGCCCGCTGCCGCCGGAACATGGTGGACGATCCCATCAATATCCGTGCTCTGAAGCGCTTCGCCGTGGATCACGCCGGAGACGTGCCCCAGCCCCAGTGCGCTCCCGCCACCGGCAAGAAGGTGGCGGTCATCGGCGGCGGCCCCGGCGGATTGTCCGCGGCCTACTACCTGTCCCTCATGGGCCACAAGGTCACCATCTACGAGCGGCGCAAGCAGCTGGGCGGCATGATGCGTTACGGCATCCCCGACTACCGCCTGCCCAGGACGCTGTTGGACGCGGAGATCAACTCCATCCTGTCCCTGGGCATCGAGGTCCACACGGAGGTGGACATCGGCACCGACATCACCTTCGACCAGCTGAAGCGCAATTACGACAGCCTGTATCTCTCCATCGGCGCCCACACCGACAAGAAAACCGGCATCGAGGGCGAGGACAGCCACGGCGTCATCTCCGCCGTGGAGCTGCTGCGGAACATCGGCGACGGCATCAAGCCGGACTTCACCGGCCTGAACATCGCCGTCATCGGCGGCGGCAACGTGGCCATGGACGTCACCCGCAGCTGCATCCGCCTGGGCGCCCGGAAGGTCTCCTGCGTGTACCGCCGCCGTCAGGAGGACATGACCGCCCAGCAGGAGGAAGTGGAGGGCGCCATCGCCGAGGGCGCCGAGATCCTGACCCTGGAGGCCCCCGTCCGCATTGAGGCGGACGAGAACGGCAACGTCACCGCCCTGTGGACCCAGCCCCAGATCATCGGCGAGATCGACGCCCAGGGCCGTCCCAAGCCCCACACCGCCCAGGTACCGGAGAAGCGCATCCCCGCCGACATCATCATCGAGGCCATCGGCCAGGGCATCGAGACCCACGGCTTTGAACAGACCGGCATCAAGATCCAGCGCCGGGGCACGCTGCTGGCGGACTCCAGCACCAGCGTGCCGGACATGGAGGGCGTGTTCGCCGGCGGCGACTGCGTTACCGGTCCCGCCACCGTCATCCGGGCCATTGCCGCCGGCAAGGCGGCGGCCGCCAACATCGACGAATATCTGGGCTTCAACCACGAGATCCACTCCGGCGTGTCCATTCCCGCGCCGAAGTTCTACGACCTGAATCCCAGAGGCCGGGTGAATACCTGCATGCGGGACGCCTTCGACCGGAAGGACGACTTCGAGTGCATCGAGTGCGGCCTGTCCCACGAGGAGGCCATGCAGGAGTCCTCCCGCTGTCTGCGGTGCGACCACTTCGGCTACGGAATTTTTAAGGGAGGACGTGTAGAAAAATGGTAAATGCGATCATCGACGGCCACCCCATCTCCGTGGAGGAGGGCACCACCATTCTGAAAGCAGCCAACGATATCGGCATCGGCATTCCCCACCTGTGTTTCCTGAAGGACATCAACGAGATCGCCGCCTGCCGCATCTGCGTGGTGGAGGTGGAGGGCACCGACCGGCTGCTCCCCTCCTGCAACAACGAGGTGCTGGAGGGCATGGTCATCCACACCAACTCCCCCCGCGTCCGGCAGGCCCGGCGCACCAATCTGCGTCTGATCCTCAGCCAGCACGACTCCAACTGCACCACCTGCATCCGCAATGGCAACTGCGCCCTGCAGAAGCTGTCCGGCTACCTGAACATCCACTACCAGCCCTACAAGGTCCATCCGGAGCGGACCCATGTGGACTTGTCGGTGCCGGTGGTCCGTGAGGCCAGCAAGTGCATCAAGTGCATGCGTTGCGTCCAGGTGTGCGACAAGATCCAGGGCATGCACATCTGGGACGTGTCCGGCACCGGCTCCCGCACCACCGTGGACGTCAGCTTCAACCGTCTGCTGAAGAACACGGACTGCACCTACTGCGGCCAGTGCGTCACCCACTGTCCCACCGGCGCCCTCACCGCCCGGGACGACACCAACCGGGTGTTCCACGCCCTGGCTGACCCGGAGATCACCACCGTGGTCCAGATCGCCCCCGCCGTGCGGGTGGCCTGGGCGGAGGCCTTCAATCTGTCCCCGGACTTCGCCACCACCGGACGGATGGTGGCCGCCCTGCGCCAGATCGGCTTCGACTACGTGTTCGATACCAACTTCGCCGCCGACCTGACCATCATGGAGGAGGGCAGCGAGTTCCTCCAGCGGTTTACCCATCGGGGCAAGTACCGCTGGCCCATGTTCACCTCCTGCTGCCCCGGCTGGGTGCGGTTCGTCAAGTCCCAGTATCCGGACTACACGGACTGTCTCTCCACCGCCAAGTCCCCCCAGCAGATGTTCGGCGCCGTGGCCAAGAGCTACTTCGCCGAGAAGCTGGGCATCGACCCCCACAAGCTGTTCGTGGTGTCCGTCATGCCCTGCACCGCAAAGAAGAGCGAGTGCGAGATCCCCAACCTCAACGACGCCTGCGGCGATCCGGACGTGGATGTGGTGCTGACCACCCGGGAGTTCGTCCGGGTGCTGCGCAGCGACCACATCGTGCCCTTCGATCTGAAGGAAGAGGAGTTTGACTCCCCGCTGGGCAGCGGCACCGGCGCGGCGGTGATCTTCGGCGCCACCGGCGGCGTCATGGACGCGGCGCTGCGCAGCGCCTACTATCTGGTGACGGGTCAGAATCCGGACCCCGACGCCTTCCAGGCCATCCGGGGCAGCAAGCCCTGGAAGGAGGCCGTGTTCAACATCCCCGGCGCGGGGGACGTGCGGGTGGCGGTGGTCAGCGGTCTGGCCAACACCCGGCGGCTGATGGAGGCCATCGACAAGGGCAAGGCGGACTACGACTTTGTGGAGGTCATGGCCTGTCCCGGCGGCTGCGCCGGCGGCGGCGGACAGCCCATCCACAACGGCGAGGAGCGGGCGGAGGCCCGGGGCAACTGGCTGTGGAAGCTGGATGCCAAGAATCCCATCCGCTTCTCCCACGAGAACCCGGACATCCAGGTGCTGTACCGGGAGTATCTGGGCAAGCCCCTCAGCGACAAGGCGCACCATCTGCTCCACACGGATCTCACCGAGTGGAACATGCCGTCCCAGGAATAACAGACATACGGCGCGGCCCCTGTCCTCCCGGACGGGGGCCGTGATTTTTTGGCCCCTTGCGCGGGGCGGGGATGCGGTTTTTTCCCCGCGGGGTGCGGGGGTGCGCCCCGTCCCGGGGCGCGGCGGAGTGCCGGGGAAGCCCGGCGGCTTCAAAACCTTTTCCCGTTGGCACGGGGGTGCGGCGAAGGCCGCAGCTTCAAAACCCCCATTCGTCGTCGGGTCAAACTGCGCTATATTCGGGACGCCCTGCGGGGGAGGGCATCCCTCATGCCGCTTCGTTGCCCCTCCTCTTCCCCACAAAACCCGCTTCGCTGGGCTTTTGTGGGGGCCCCTATCGGTTGCGTCGAAAAGAGAAAGCGCTTTTTGATGGTGTTAAGAGAAAAAGGCTCGGGCGGCGGCATTCCGGACTTCGTCCGGAACGCTCGCGGCGCCTGTTACGGGGGTTTTGGCCCGGTGGAAACTTTCGGGTTTTTCTCACTCAACTAAATACGGCAGTTGCGAAAGTTGGGGTCCCTCCCGGATACTCTGCCGTTCTCTTTTGCTGCCGCACTCTGGCATTCGCAGAGACCCCGGCACCGTTATTTCGATACTGCCGCAGCAGCAAAAAGAAGAAAGGTGTATCCGTAAGCGCCCCTTCCACCAATCTTCCGCAACTGCCAATGTGCGGCAGCAAAAGAGAAGAACAGAGCATCCCTCAATTCCCCCAGCTTCTGAAGCCGCCATATGCAGTTGAGTGGACGAGGCCGACAGGTGAGCCCCCCAAACCCCTCGTAAAAGGCGGGAAAAGGCATTTCAAGCAGAGCCTGAAATGCCGCCGCCAGAGCCTTTTTCTCTTACACCATCAAAAGGCGCATTCTCTTTTTCCTCTCCAGGAAAAAGAGAATGGGGGTTTTGC
>NZ_JBQHUP010000084.1:0-4240 GCF_052065175.1 Dysosmobacter sp. HCP28S3_G4
CCACGATTTCTACGATTCCACGATCCAGCTTCCCTCGTTCAAGCATCTTTCATCACCCATGCTTATTTTACCATATAAATGCGAAAAAGCCCAGCTATGCTGGACTTTTTCAACAGCCTGAGAGCCCCGCCTTTTAAAAAGGCGGGACTCTTTTTGCGGTTTTTCCTGTGTTTTCTCTTGACAAGAACATTTGTTCGAGTTATAGTAAGATCAACAAATAAAACAATTGTTCGATAGGAGGAAACGAGTATGACTGGCTGGACGCTCTTTTTTACAGTGGTAGGTGTGGTTTTCCTGACGGTGCAGCTGTTCCGGATCATCGATCTCATCGAGTGTCCCTCCCGGCACCGCAGAGCCGCCCGCTGGTAAGGACGCAGTCCCATGGACGTTCTGGAAAAGCTGACCATCCTGACGGACGCGGCCAAATACGACGCGGCCTGCACCTCCTCCGGCGCCAAGCGGGGCTTCCGGAAAGGGATGATCGGCTGTACCTCCTCCGCCGTGGCTGGATGCTGTCACACCTTCTCCGCCGACGGCCGGTGCGTGACGCTGCTGAAGGTCCTGCTGACCAACTGCTGCGTCTATGACTGCAAATACTGCGTCAACCGCCGCAGCAACGATACCCGGCGGGCCATGTTCACGCCGGAGGAACTGGCGGACCTGACCATCCAGTTCTACCGGCGGAACTATATCGAGGGGCTGTTCCTCTCCTCCGGCGTCTTTCGCAGCCCGGACTACACCACGGAGCTGATGATCCGGGCGCTGTCCATTCTGCGGAACCAGTACCGCTTCAACGGCTACATCCACGCCAAGGCCATCCCCGGCACGTCGCCGGAGCTGGTGGAGCGGTTGGGCTATCTGGCGGACCGGCTCAGCGTCAACATCGAGTTGCCGTCAGAGGCGGGGCTGAAGACCCTGGCGCCGGACAAGACGAAAAAGGCCATCCTGGCTCCCATGGGGCAGATCCGCAATCGGGTCACCGCCAACAAGGAGGAGCTGGTGAAATACCGCCACGCCCCCAAATTCGCCCCCGCCGGTCAGAGTACCCAGCTCATCGTAGGGGCCACCCAAGACAGCGACTTCCATATTCTGCGGCTGACTCAGGGACTGTACGATCAATACAGATTGAAACGGGTGTTCTATTCCGCCTATGTGCCGGTGGTGGAGAACGCCCTGCTGCCGTCCAAGGATGTGAAGCCGCCGCTGCTGCGGGAGCACCGTCTGTATCAGGCGGACTGGCTGCTGCGGTTCTACGGCTTCCGGGCGGAGGAACTGCTGGACGAGACGACGCCGGACTTCAATCCCCAGGTGGACCCCAAGTGCAGCTGGGCCCTGGCCCATCTGGATTTCTTTCCGGTGGAGGTAAATACGGCGGACTACGAGACCCTGCTGCGGGTGCCGGGCGTCGGCGTTACCTCGGCGAAACGGATCTTAGTCTCCCGGCGGGCCGGACGGCTCCGGATCGACGATCTGCGGAAGCTGGGCGTGGTGATGAAGCGGGCCCAGTATTTCCTCACCGCCTCCGGAAAGATGGCGGAGGGCCTGCGGTTCACGCCGGACAGCCTGCTGCGTTCCCTCATCGCCGCGGAGCGGTCCAGCCTGCCCCAGCCGGAGATGGAACAGCTGTCCCTGTTCGACAGCGCGGTTTGAAAGGGATATCCTCCATGACGGAATTGGTCTATTGTTACGACGGCAGCTTCGATGGCTTCCTGTGCTGCGTGTTCGACAGCTATGCAAATCACGAAGTCCCCACCGCTATCACCCGCGATGAGGACTTCGAACCCACATTATTTGCCACCCGGCAGGTGGTGACGGACACCGGTCACGCCCGCCGGGTCTACCGGAAGATCCGGCAGATCTCCCCCGACGCCGCTTCCCTGCTGCGCCGGGGCTTTCTCTCCTGCATGCCGGAGATGGAACTGCACCTGTACCGCTTCATCGCCAAGCTCCTGAAGGACGGCCCCGGGTTTCTGGAAAACCTGTCCGACGAGACGCTATACCCTGTGCTGAAGGCCGTCCGGTTTCTGGGGGCTGAGGTGGAGAAGCTCCGGGGCTTCGTCCGGTTCTCCGATCTGGGTGGCGTGCTGGGCAGCGAGATTGAGCCCAGAAACCGGGTGCTGCCTGTCCTGCGGAACCACTTCTGCAGCCGCTATCAGAACGAGAAGTTCTTCATCTACGACCGCACCCACCGGGAGGCGCTGTTCTACGCCGCCGGGAAGGCGGTGATCCTGCCCCTGGATCACTTCCAGATGGCGGAGCCGGATGAGACAGAGGTCTCCTACCGCCTGCTGTGGAAGCGGTTCTACGACACCATCGCCATCAAGGAGCGGGAGAATCCCCGGTGTCAGAACACCCACATGCCCAAGCACTACCGGGGCACCATGACGGAGTTCATGGGGCCGGAGGCCTTCAGGGCCCGAAGATCTCCCGCAGACGGGCCAGTCCTTTCTTCTCCAGCCGGGAGATCTGCACCTGGGACACCCCTACCACCCGGGCCGTCTGCTCCTGGGTCAGCCCCTTGAAGTAGCGGAGCAGGATGGTCATGCGCTCCTTCTCCGGCAGCTGCCGGATGGCCTCCTGCAGGGCGATGCGCTCCACCATGGAGTCCTCCGGCGCGTCGGTGCCCAGTGTCCCCTCCAGCGTCAGACCCTCCTCGTTTTCGGATTGCAGCGACTCCGGCGACGCGGTGGCCAGATCCACCCGGGCGATCTCCTCCGGCTCCATTCCGGTGGCCTCCGCCAGCTCCGACAGAGCCGGCTCCCGGCCCAGTTCCTGCCGCAGGCTCTCCCGCATTGTGTAAAGCGCTTGTGCTTTCTCCCTTGTAGTGCGTCCAACTTTCAAGGCGCCGTCATCCCGCAGAAAGCGGCGGATCTCCCCGGCGATCTTGGGGACGGCATAAGTGGAGAAGCAGGTGCCGTAGGAGAAGTCAAAGCCTCGCACCGCCTTGAGAAAGCCCAGACAGCCCAGCTGATACAGGTCCTCCGGGTCCACGCCCCGGCCGCAGTACCGCCGGACGATGCTCCAGATCAGGCCGCTGTTCTCCTGCACCGCCTGGGTACAGGCGTCATTGTCCCCGGACTGGGCGGCCCGCAGCAGCTCCCCGTTCATTTCTGCGCCGCGAGCCGGGTGGCGATCTTCCGGCGCATCATCACAGTGGTGCCCTTCCCCGGCGTGGAGCGGACGGTCAGCTTGTCCATAAAGCTCTCCATGATGGTAAAGCCCATGCCGCTGCGCTCCTCTCCGCCGGTGGTGTACATGGGCTGACGGGCCTTGTCGATGTCCGGGATGCCCTTCCCGTGGTCCTTCACCGTGATCTCCAGCACGTTTCCCTGGCAGATGCGGGCCTTCAGCACCACCTTGCCCACAGTTGTGGGATAGGCGTGGACGATGGCGTTGGTCACCGCCTCGCTGACGGCGGTCTTGATGTCCTCCAGCTCGTTGAGCGTCGGGTCCATCTGGGCCGCGAAACAGGCCACCACCGCTCTCGCAAAGCCCTCGTTGGCGCTGCGGCTGGGGAATTCCACCGTTATGTAGTTACTTGCCTTCGTTTTCATGACTTGTCCCTCCTGCCTGTATCGTTACCAGCCGGCCGATGCCGGCGGCGTCCAAGACCCGTTTCGCCTGACGGGGCACGTTGCAGACCAGTACGCTGCCCCCCAGATTCTGCATCCGTCGCTGGGCCCGCAGCAGCACGGCAATGCCGGAGCTGTCCATAAAGGTCACGCCGGCAAAGTCCAGCACCAGCTTCCGGGGCAGCGCCACGTCGATGGCCTGCTCCACCTCCCGCGCGGCGTCTCTGGCGCCGTGATGATCCAGTTCGCCGGAAAATTCCAGCAGCAGATTCCGGTCCGCGCTTCTCGCGTTGATCTCCATATTCTTTCACCTCGTTGTCAACAGTCAGCGGCATGGAAAACCGCAGATATTCGCCTGTGAACTCGCCTTACGGTGATGATATCATGCCGGACGCCTGCTTTCTGTCGAATCGTTTGGCACCGGACGGAAAATTTTCGTTTTCTTGTCAGGTACGATTTCTGTAAAGTATGTTTCCTTTATAGTTATTTCTGTTCTACGTTTTCTCCCCAATCACACATCCGACCGCCAGGGAATAGAATACCGTATCCTCTTTGACAGATTAACTATTAAAAGTCAACCCTCAAAATGAGTGGAAGTGCTCACAGACAGATGGTTCAAAAAGGGTATGGAAAAGCTGAGGTCTTATCAGACCCCTGCTGTCTATTCA
>NZ_JBQHUP010000085.1:0-4035 GCF_052065175.1 Dysosmobacter sp. HCP28S3_G4
GCGAGCGTTCCGGGCGAAGCCCGGAATGCCGCCGCCTAAGCCTTTTTCTCTTACACCATCAAAAGGCGCATTCTCTTTTTCCTCTCCAGGAAAAAGAGAATGGGGGTTTTGCCCCGCAGGGGGACCCTGCAAGCCACCGGCCTTCGCCGGAATTATCCGTGCAGCTCCATCAGCTTCTGCTTCAGCTCGCCCTCGATCTTCCCCAGCTGGGCCTCCGCCTCTTTCCGCTTCTGGGCGCCCTCCCGCTGGATGGTCAGCACCTCGTCCAGGGTGGAGATCAACTGCTCGTTGGTGTGCTGGAGCGTCTCAATGTCCACGATGCTCTTCTCCGACTCCTTCGCCACCGCGATGGTGCCCATCTTCAGCATGTCGGCGTTCTTCTTCAGCAGCTGGTTGGTCATGTCCGTCACCGCCGACTGGGCCGCCGTGGCCTGACGGCTGTGCTCCAGCCCCAGGGCCAGCACCATCTGGGACTTCCACAGCGGGATGGTGTTCACCAGAGAGGACTGGATCTTCTCCACCATCAGCGTGTCGTTGTTTTGCAGCAGGCGGGTCTGGGGACCCATCTGCACGGAGATCATCCGGGTCAGCTCCAGATCGTGGAGTTTCTTCTCAAACCGCTCGCACATCTGCACCCGGTCGTTGTACGCCTGGGCGTCCTCCTGGGCGCCCGTCTGCTCCGCACGGGCCTTCAGGGCCGGCAGCTCATTGGCCCGGACGTCCTCCAGCTTCTTCTTGCCCGCCAGGATGTACATGGTCAGCTCCTTGTAGTACTTCAGGTTCAGCTCGTACATCTGGTCGAACATGGCCACGTCCTTCATCAGAGCCACCTGATGCCGCTCCAGCTCCCGGGCGATCTGGTCCACGTTGGTCTCCACCTTGGCGTACTGGGCCTTCATGGTCTCCAGCTTGCTGCCGGTCTTCTTCAGCCTGCCGAACAGGCCCTTTTTCTCCTCTTCCTCGCCGAAGCCCTTCAGCTCCACCACCAGGTCGCTGAGGGACTTGCCGATCTCCCCCAGGTCCTTGGTGCGCACGGAGTTCAGGGCGTTCTCGGAAAAGCCCGCCACGTTCTTCTGGGCCGCCGCGCCGTATTGGAGGATCATGTTGGAGTCGGCGATGTCGATCTTTTTGGCGAACTCCGCCACCGCCTGCTTCTCCGCGTCGTTCAGCAGGTTCTCGTCCATGTTCACCGGCGGGGCCTCCGGCTTGGCGGGCTCCGGCGCCGCCGGGGCCGTGGGTTCCAGGGTCAGTTCGGGGACGGCGGAGGCCCGGGCGGTCTCCGTGGGGTCCAGGGTCAGCTGGGGAATGCTGTTGAACTCATCAGCCATGGTCGTTTCCTCCGTTTGTCGTTCAGATTTCGTTCCGTGTTTCTCCGGAGCCTTACAGCTCCAGCTTGATGTCCGTGCCGCCGTCGGAGGCGGCCTGCGCCTTCAGGGGACCGTCCGTCAGGCCCTCCCGGGCCATCAGGTTCTCCAGCACCGTGATGTCCGTGGAGATGTCCAGGGCCTCGTCGCCGTAGAGGGCGTCCAGCTGCTTTTCAAAGGCCGTCACCACGGTGTGCATCATGCCCTCCACGTTGCGCTTGGTGGCGTCCACGTTCTCCCCGGAGATGCCGGAGGCGCTGGCCCGGTCATAGGCGTTGAGGATCTTCAGGGTGGTGGGCAGATAGTAGTCCATGAATTTCCGGATCTGGGGCAGCTTCTTCGGGTCCCGCTCCACCTCGCTGAAAATCTTGGCGGACACCTGCTCCAGCCGCACGATGTCGGCGGAGATGGCCTCGTCCTCGATGTTGCCGTCCAGCCGCTTCATCTCCGCGATGGCCAGACGGCCGTCCTTCAGGGTCTTGTCCAGCTCGGCGTTGCCGGTGGACTTCTCCGCGGGCTTTCCGGCGGGCTTGGCGGCGCTCTCCGTCTGAGGCGCTCCGGTGTCCCGGCACAGCAGGCTCACCGCCAGAAAGACCGCGGCGGACACCGCCGCCACCAGAATGTAATGGACCGGACGGTACAGCGGGAACGCCAGGGCGTACACCAGCCACACCGCCGCGGCGGCGTAAAAGGGCGCCACCGGCTTGCGTGCAGTCATTGTGAGACCTCCTTCTCCGCGGCGGACCGCGAGAATCTGATGATACCTTGTCCAGTCTATTATACTGCGGATGCGCCCCACGGTCAAGCAGGGGAGAACGGTCGGTTCCTGTTGAAAAACCGGGCGGAGGCCGGTATAATACAGGTGTCTTTCCGACGGCATTACAGAGAGAATTTGAGGGGTAGCGATATGACAGGACTGGGGACCATCATCAACACCGGCGCCATCGTGGCGGGCGGCGTGTGCGGACATTTCTTCGGGCGGCTGCTGAAGGACCGCTATCAGGACACGCTGTACATGGCCTGCGGCGTCACGGTGCTGTTCATCGGCATCGGCGGCGCCATGAAGGGCATGCTGCGCATCGAGGGCGGGACGCTGGGCTGCGGCCGGGAGATGCTGGCCGTCATCTGCCTGGCCCTGGGAGGCCTCATCGGCGAGATCATCGACCTGGAGGACCGGTTCGAGCGGTTCGGCGAGTGGCTGAAGCGGAAGACCGGCAATGCCCGGGACAAAAATTTCGTCAACGGCTTCGTCACCGCGTCCCTGACGGTGTGCATCGGGGCCATGGCCATCGTGGGCGCCATCCAGGACGGCCTCACCGGCGACTGGTCCATCCTGGGCACCAAGGCGGTGCTGGACCTGATCATCGTCATGGTCATGACCTGCTCCATGGGAAAGGGCTGCGCCTTCTCCGCCATTCCCGTGTTGATCCTCCAGGGGTCCGTCACGCTGCTGGCCGGGCTGCTGAAGCCCATCATGACGGATCTGGCCATGAGCTATCTGTCCCTGGTGGGGTCCATCCTCATCTTCTGCGTGGGGGTGAATCTGGTGTGGGGCAAGAAGGTCCGGGTGGCCAATCTGCTGCCGTCCATCGTGTTCGCCGTGGCGGCGGCCTTCCTGCCGGTGTCCTTCTGACGGCGGAAATTGCACGGCTTTGCACGTTTGGGTGCAGTCACCCCAGGTGACCCCAGGTGACCCCAGGTGACGTGGGGTTAAGGTAAAGGTTAAGGATAAGGTTAAGGTCAATGTTCTGTTAAGGCGCGCCGCGTCGGGCGGCGCGGGGGAGAGAACTGCACGCTTTTGCACGGTTTCGTGCGGTCACTTGAAGATCTTCAAGTCACTTCAGAATTTTGACGCTATAGTAATAGCAACGTTAATGTTATAGTTCATGCTATAGTCACTGTTATGGTTAAGGCGCGCCGCGCTGGGCGGCGCGGCGGCGGAGCCGCGAAAAGAGAAGACTTTTTCAATTAGGAATTAGGAATGAGGAATTGGCTTCATCCACCGGCACAGACCCCAAATTCCTAATTCCTCATTCCTCATTCGAGAAAGATTGGCAGGGCCGGCGGCTGGTAGCTGCACCAGACGAAGGCGAACAGCACCGCCCACAGCAGCGCCAGTCCCGCCACCTGCCGCCATCCGGACCCTACGGCGCCACGGCGGAGCAGCCGGTAGTCCAGCCAGAACAGTCCGGCGTCCGCCAGAAAGAAGATCAGGATATCCGTCCAGAGGGCGTGGAGGCCCAGCGCGCCGGTGTACGTGTAATACGCCAGGGGAATGGCCGCCGTCCCCAGGGGCGCGGTGATGCCCCGGACGGCGAACAGGTCCGGATACTGCCGTCCCAGAAAGAACGCCTGGACCAGCGTGAAGACGAACACCGGGACGTACAGCAGCTTCATGTGCTCCCACACCGATTCATTGACGGCGGAGAAGGCCATGGCCCAGGCGGCTCTGCCGGTCCAATCGTAAAAAAAGTGCAGGACCGTCCCCGCCAGTCCCGTCCACAGAAATCCAGCCAGTTCCCATCCGAATAGACGCTTGCCCATACCGCCCTCCGCAGCTCCATGAGAGATGAAAGCCGCGGCCCCTTTCACGGGGCCGCGGGCCCCTTTGCGAAAAATCATATACCCAACCACCCCCCACTTTTTCTACACTATTGAACCGCCGAAAAAA
>NZ_JBQHUP010000086.1:0-3709 GCF_052065175.1 Dysosmobacter sp. HCP28S3_G4
CGCAGGCTTTTTGCAGACATTCGATTCCATACGAAGGGGCTCCCGCCCCCTCGTACTCCCCCTGCAAAAAAGAACTTCTTTCCTTCAAACAGGGGATTTTCGACAAGCTGACCGGAGCGCCTGTCAGCGACAGGCGCTCCGGTTCTTGTTCTGTCGGGTCAGGAAATCTTTCAGCTTCTTGCTCCGGCTGGGGTGGCGCGTCGGCGTCGCGGGCTTCGCATCCCTCGCTTCCGGCCGGGGCCGAAAGCTCGCTCACTCCGCCGCTCCGCCTCTCCTCATGAAAGCGATGCTTTCATGGGGGACCCAAAAACTGTGCCCGCATGGCCTGCACATATGTCAGTTCAGAAAATCCTTCAGCTTCTTGCTCCGGCTGGGATGGCGCAGTTTTCGCAGAGCTTTGGCCTCAATCTGCCGGATGCGCTCGCGGGTGACGTTGAACTCCTTGCCCACTTCCTCCAGGGTGCGGGCGCGGCCGTCTTCAATGCCGAAGCGGAGCTTCAGCACCTTCTCCTCCCGGGGCGTCAGGGTGGAGAGCACATCCATGAGCTGCTCCTTCAGCAGTGTGAAGGACGCGGCCTCGGAGGGCTCGGAGGCGCCTTCGTCGGGGATGAAGTCGCCCAGATGGCTGTCCTCCTCCTCACCGATGGGGGTCTCCAGGGAGACGGGCTCCTGGGCGATCTTCAGGATCTCCCGGACCTTCTCCACGGGCATGTTCATCTCCTCCGCGATCTCGTTGGCGGAGGGATCGTGTCCCAGCTCCTGCAGCAGCTGACGGCTGACCCGGATGACCTTGTTGATGGTCTCCACCATGTGGACGGGGATGCGGATGGTGCGGGCCTGGTCCGCGATGGCGCGGGTGATGGCCTGCCGGATCCACCAGGTGGCGTAGGTGGAGAACTTGTAGCCCTTGGTGTAGTCGAACTTCTCCACGGCCTTGATGAGGCCCAGATTGCCCTCCTGGATCAGATCCAGGAACAGCATGCCCCGGCCCACGTACCGCTTGGCGATGGACACCACCAGACGGAGGTTGGCCTCCGCCAGCTTCTGCTTGGCGTCCTCGCCCTTTTTGTGGACCTTTTTCAGCGCGGCGGTCTCCTCTTCAGAGAGGGTGGGCTCATTGCCGGCCTTCAGCCGCTTGGCCTCCTCCTTCAGCTTCCGGCCCGCCTCGTTGCCCGCGGACATGGCCTGGGCCAGAGCGGTCTCCTCGTTGGGGGTCAGCAGAGGCACCTTGCCGATCTCTTTCAGATACATCCGCACGGGATCGTCGATGGAGAAGTTATTCACCAGGGAGTTGGGATCCACCAGCTCCTCTTCCTCCACCTCGGCGATCTCGGTGTCGGCGGGCTCGTCGTCCGGCAGCTCAGGCAGCAGGTCGTCGTCGGTGCTGATGTCGATGTTCAGGGCCTCCAGAGAGTCGTAGAGCTGATCCATCTGCTCGCTCTCCAGATTCAGGTCATCCACGGCCTCCATCAGCTCACCGGAGTCCAGCTTACCCTTCTTCCGGCCCTTGCCCAGCAGCTCCCGCAGCTTTTCGTTGCTGGTGATGAGGGCGGCGGCGGGCAGGGAGGCCACCGTCTTGTCGTCCAGGCGGTTGGGACCGTGCTCAGTGGCCTCCTCCTGCTTGACGTCCTCAGCCTTTGCGGACTTCTTTTTCCGCTTGACGCTCTCGCTGCCGGATTTCTCCGCTTTGGCCGCTTCGGCGGCGTCCGCGGCGGCCAGGATGGCGTCTGCCTGCCGTTTCAGCTCGGCGGGGGTCAGTTCTCTTTCAGTCATGGTGCTTTCCTCCAGTAATCTTTGTCTTTCTGTATTTTTCCGTGGCAGCCAGCAGAGGATCGATGTCCGCCCCGCCGGCGCGCTTAGTGGCTTCTTCCTGAATGATGTGTATGTAGTCCGCCAGCGCCTGATGTCCGTTGGACAGCGCTTCCGGCTGCTGGCAGACGCCGGTGATATGGCTCATCTCCTCCGGCGTCAGTTCCCCTGTCAGGGCGGACAGGCTCAGCGGCCGTCCGGCGGCACGGCCGGCCCATAGCAGACCGTACACCTTTCCCAGAAGGGGAGAGGAGAATTGCTCCGGCGTCAGCGGCGGATCGGCGGGGAACAGGCTGTCGTCCAACAGAAGGAGCCGCAGAAGGCCCTCCTCGGCACGGGCGGAGCGGAGATTTTCATAGCGCAGCGTCCGCTCCTTGGGCTGGAGGGCCGCGGCGGGATTCAGGTCTTTCCGCTCTTGGGCACGGCGCTCCCGTCCGGTCCGGCGCTTGGCGGCCCGCTGGACCTCCAGTTTCATGGCGTCCGGCGTGATCTTGGCGGTTTCCGCCGCCCGCCCCGCGTAGATCTCCCGCTCCACGGCGTTGTCCAGTCCCGCCAGAAGATCACTGATCTCCTCGCAGTAGGCCACCCGGGCCTGATCGTCGGACAGATCGTACTTGGCGGCCACCTGTGCCATGCGGAACTCGATGCCGTTCTCGCTGCCGCTGAGCAGCCGCTCGAAGGCCCCGGCACCCTGAAATTTGATGAAGTCGTCGGCGTCCTGCTTCACGTACTCCCCGTCCACCAGCCGCCGGGGCAGCTGGAGGACCCGGACGGTGAACTCCGAGTTGTTGAGGAGCTGGAGCGCCCGCTCCGTGGCGATCTTTCCGGCGTTGTCGTTGTCATAGCACAGCACCAACTCCTTGGTGAACCGGGACAGCAGCCGGGTCTGCTCCGTGGTGAGGGCGGTGCCCATGGAGGCCACGGCGTTGTCGAACCCGGCCTGATGGAGGGTGACGATGTCCAGGTTTCCCTCACAGAGGATGATGTTGGGCCGCTTGGACTTCTTGGCCAGATTCAGGCCGTACAGCACCCGGCGCTTGGAGTACACCGGCGTCTCCGGGGAGTTCATATACTTGGGCTCGGACTTATCCAGCACCCGGCTGCCGAAGGCCACCACGTCTCCACGGGTGTCGATGACCGGGAGCATCAGGCGGTTGCGGAACTTGTCGTACAGCTTGCCGCCCTTTCCCTGCACCGCCAGGCCCGTGGCCAGCAGCTCCGACTTGGCGTAGCCTTTTTTGGTCATGGCCGTCAGCAGCGCGTCCCAGCTGTCCGGCGCGGCACCCATGCCGAAGGTGACAGCGGTCTTCCGGGTGATCTTCCGTTTGTCCAGATAGTCCCGCACCGCCTGGCCCTCCGGCTGCTGGAGAATCTGGTAGTAGAACCGGGCGGCGTCCCGGTTGAGGTTCAGCAGCCGCTGGCGCCGCCGGGCGGCGTCCTGATCGCCGTCCTCCTCCGGCACCTCCATGCCGGCCCGCTTGGCCAGGAACCGCACGGCTTCGGGGAAGGAGAGGTTCTCCTCCTCCATGACGAAGTTCACCACGCCGCCGCCCCGCTTGCAGCCGAAGCAGTAGTAGATCTGCTTGTCCTGCAAGACATGAAAGGAGGGCGTTTTTTCATTGTGGAACGGGCAGCAGCCCCAATAGCTCCCGCCCTTGCTGACAAGATGGACGTAATCGCCCACCACGTCCACGATGTCGCTGCGGGCGATGAGCTCGTCCAGAAAATTCTGAGGAAATGCCACGCGCTCCCTCCTTTCCGGAATCCGCGGACTTGTTCATTAAAAGTACTAAGGAACCTCTGATTTAATCCGCACTACCATAAAGGCTCCGGATGTGGGATAATAAGACTATCACAGCAATGGTGGTGTATGACGATGAAGAAACAGGAAACATTTACG
>NZ_JBQHUP010000087.1:0-3003 GCF_052065175.1 Dysosmobacter sp. HCP28S3_G4
CCCCCCCCCCCCCCCCCCCCCCCCCCCCCCCCCCCCCCCCCCCCCCCCCCCCCCCCCCCCCCCCCCCCCCCCCCCCCCCCCCCCCCCCCCCCCCCCCCCCCCCCCCCCCGCAAAGGGGACCAAACCGTTACACGCTCAAGACCTTACTGGCCTCGGTAAACAGCTTTGCAAACCCGGAGATGGAGGTGATGGCCGCCCGCTCCAGCTGGCGGTCGATGAGCTTGTCATACTCCACGGTGACCTCGCCCCCCACGATCTGCTCCAGGGCGTAGTTCTTGTCCAGGCCGATGAGGGTCCCGGCAGGCACGGCGCCGGTGCGCAGCAGATTGGCCCCCAGGGGGGTGGTCAGCTTGCCGGTGCCCTGGAAATTGAGGCCCGTCAGGGGGTTCTGGAACTCGCTGAGCTTCAGCAGCTTCAGCATCATGTCGCCGCTGACCAGAATGGTGTTCATGGTGTAGGGGTCGAACTGGCTCCAGAAGTCCAGCAGGGCGTCGTAGGTCAGGGTCCCGGCGGTGCCGGAGATGGGAGATGTGCCCACCTGGAAGGCCGCGGCGGGATTGTTGTTGCCGTCGCCGTTTCGGATGACGCCGATGGCGTCCTCCAGGTGCATCCGCCCGATGGACGCGCCGATCTGGCGCAGGGTGACGGAGAACAGGTCCAGCCGCTGGAACCGGATGGCCTCGTAGGAGGCCACCAGCATACGGCCCCGCTTGTGGAGGCGCACCAGGTTCTCCTGGGTGCGGATGGAGGTGGCGGGGATCTTCGCGCCCTCCTCCACCCGCTTCAGCTCCCGCTCGTCCTCCGTGGGCACGGAGGCGATGGAGCGGTAGTCCATGCCGTCGAAGCGGGTGACGGTGGCGGTGATGGCGGGGAGGATGCTGCCCTCCTCCATGCCCTGGCGTACCACCCGGGACACGAACTCCGGGAACAGCACGGCGGAGTCGCCGGTGTGGAAGAACTTCTCCACCATGTCGCTGCCAGCGCCCTTGACGCGGATGTCAAAGCGCTTCAGCTGGCGCTGGAAGGCGTCCATGCCCTCCAGGGGCGTGCCGCGGTAGCTGTCGCTGGGGTCCAACTCCTCCAGGGTCTGGGAGAAGGAGCGGCCGCTGCGGCCGTACATGCCCTTCTCCAGCTTGATGTTTTCAAAATGATAGGCCATCTGTCAGATTCCTCCCTCTCAAAGTACGAACGTGACGGTCTTGGCAGCGGTGTCCACGTCCACCACCAGATATGCGCGGCCGGCGCTGTCGGCCTTGACGCCGCCGTCGCCGTCGGACGACAGGGCGCACCAGCCGATGGCGGGGGCGGCGGAGCCGGAGTATCCGGCGGTGACCATGCCCCCCAGGGCCACGGTGCAGGCGTCGCCGGTGCGGGCCACGGACAGCACCTGTCCGCAGAACGGGTCGCCGGCGGAGCAGGCGCCCACGGTGCCGTTGGCGGTGAGCTTCACCAGTTCGCCCTCCGCCGCGCCGTCGCAGGCGAAGGTGGCGGCCCACTGGCCGATTCCCTCAAAGGATAGCTTCATGTGATGTACCTCCTGCAAAATTTCTCCCGGTCCCCGGCGCCGTGCCGGGGATGTACGGGCTGGGATACGCTGTCATTGCCGCCCCGGACGGTCACACCAGAAAGGCGCTCTCGCTGTCCGTTCCGGCGGCCCGGACAGCCGTCCGCAGCTGGGGCGGGGCGGGGAAGCGTCTGGCGATCTTCGCCTCGCAGCTTTTCCGGAGGGCCAGCAGCTCCGGCTCCTCCAGTCTTTCCGCCACGGCGGACAACGTCCCGCCGTCGGCGCTGTCGTCGGCCAGCATGGCCAGACGCACCACCTCCCGGCGGAGGGACGCAAGATACTTCCGGCCCAGCCGGGCCTGTTCCCTGAGAAGCCTCAGCTCCCCGGGATCGGCGTCGCCGCCGTAGGTCTTCTTCAGCACCCCGGCGGCCCGCTGGGCGGGGACGGCCACGAAGGACCACTCGTAGGCGTCGGTGGGGCCGCGCAGCTCGGCGTAGCACAGCTTCCCGCCGTACTCCCGGCCCTTGACGTGCTCACAGGTGCCGCTGTCGGCCCCGCAGACGGAGCAGACGCTGCGGCCCACGCTGCACCCAACGGACACCTCTTTTTTGATGCCGCCCTCGATGTCGGCGATGAGGTCCTGATTTTTTTCGGTGCGCAGCAGGTAGGCCCAGGCCTTGAGATAGCAGTAGCCGTCCCCGGCCAGGGTCTTCCGCTCCGGCTCATGGACCAGCTCCGTGCGGTAGATGCGGGCGGTCTGGCCCTCCGCTGACCACTGGTGGTCGAAGATGCCGGTCCTGCCCACGAACAGGTCCCCCAGGACGCTGAGGGCCTCCTCATCGAACCGTTCGAAGTCCCGGTCCACCTCGTTGTCGCACAGACGCAGGGCGAAGGTGTAGACCTGCTGGGCGGTGAGCGGCGTTTTGGCGAAGGAATTGATCCGCTCCAGATCCTCCGCCTCCACGGCGCAGGGCGACGCGCCGCCCTGCTGTTTTCGGATGTCCATAGAAACGCTCCTTTCTTTGCCGGGGAAGCCCCGGCGGCTTTGCGGCTCCGCCGCGGGGGCGAAACACTTTTTCCCGTCAGGACGGGGGTGCCGGGGAAGCCCGGCAGCTTCAAAACCCCCTTTCTCTTTTTCCGTGGAAAAAGAGAAAGCGCTTTTTGATGGTGTCAAGAGAAAAAGGCTTGGCGGCGGCATTCCGGACTTCGTCCGGAACGCTCGCAGCGCCTTGTACGGGGGTTTTGGCCCGGCGCTGGTCGTCAGCTTGGACCATTCATCCACATATGGCAGTTGCGAAAGCTGGGGTCCCGCCCGGATGCCCCGCCGTTCTCTTTTCGCTGCCGCACCTTGGCTGTTGGGGATAGCTGGGCACCTTCCTACTGAAAGTCAGGTGGTTGCGGGGGATGCCCCCCTTTCGCAAAAGGGGGGCGGGCACGGCCTTTTGGCCGTGGCTGGGGGGTTCCCTGCTCCCGTCCCCCAGGGAGGGTGTTTCCAAAGA
>NZ_JBQHUP010000088.1:0-2897 GCF_052065175.1 Dysosmobacter sp. HCP28S3_G4
ATACAGCACCACGAACCGGGATGGATACCGGGAATACAAGAGTGATCCAATTATCTGCGCAGAATGTCCAACCAGAGAACTTTGTACCCGCTCCAAAGACTGCGTAAAGATCGTTGATTGTAAAATCAAGTTGGACACTTGAGTAAAAAATCCATAGTGATTTTTCTCCCCGTGGTAGAATGAAGTTACCACACAACTTCTACAGAGGGAGGGCAATCACTATGGACTGCCATCATTGTATCACAGAATCCGCAGAACGCAAGAAGGGACAGCATCTTCGCATGGAAAACCGAGGAGCCATCAAAGTCCTCAAGAAGCAAGGCCTCGGCACTCGTGCCATCGCCAGGCAGATCGGCTGCGCCCCGTCCACCGTTACGAATGAGCTGCGGCGAGGCACACCGGCTCGCAAGAGCAACAAGGGGAAAGCTCCCGGTTACTCCCCCAAGCTGGGAGAAGCTGTCTACAGAGCCAACAGAGCATCCTGCCACAGGCATCCGAAAGCGGGCGTCTGCAGTAACTTCACCAACTGGGTGGTTCGGCAGATCCGGGAACACAAGTGGTCCCTGGATGCCTGCTGCGGATATGCCAAGCGACACGGCCTGTTCAAGCCGTCTGAGATGGTCTGCTCCCGTACCCTTTACAACATGGTCTGGAACGGGCACCTCTCCATCCAACCAATGGAACTGCCCGAGGCGTTAAAGCGCAAAGCGAAGAAGCATCGTGTGCGAGAGAACAAAAAGCGCTACGGCACAAGCATTTCCAGCCGCCCGGAGATTGCATCTCTTCGTCTTGAAGAGGGCCACTGGGAAGGCGATACCGTGGTCGGTAAGCGAGCAGGTAAGGAGTCTGTTGTCTTCTCCCTGTTGGAGAAGAAGACGGAAACCTACCTTGCGTTCCGCATCCCTGGCAAAACCAGTGAGGCGGTGATGAATCTCATGAACACCCTCCATGATGAGTACGGAGGGCACTTCTCTCAGGTCTTTAAAACCATTACTGTGGACAACGGTAGCGAGTTCGCTGACTTCGCCCAGGTGGAGAACTGGGGCAGCAAGGTTTTCTTCGCCCACCCGTACACCTCCTGGGAGCGTCCTCAGAACGAACGACACAATGGCCTGTTCCGGGCCTTTGTCCCAAAGGGAGCTTCTATCGAGGCATTCACTGACGAGGATATCCTCGCCGTTGCTGACGAGCTGAAGGGACGCCCACGGAAGAAACTCGGATACTGCACCCCGGAGGAACTCTTTGAGGCTTTTCTGGATGCTGTCTACGCAGCCTGACGGCTGCGGCAACATCGCTCACGGATAGATCCTACGGCTCCATCCGTGACCAAGGTTTTTACCACGGGGTGTCCAACTTGTTATTGCAATTTGCGGACTGCGTAAAGATGGTGCAGCGGCATATCTGGAAGGACTATGAGGATCTGGCGGACGACGCCCGATATGTACCCGAGTACCAGACGCTTTATAAGCGCCGCAAAGAAACGATTGAACGAGTCTTTGCAGATGCAAAAGAAAAACACGCGATGCGTTATACACAGTACAGAGGCTTGGCCCAAGTAACAAAATGGGTGAAGCTTAAATTTGCTGCCATGAACCTCAAAAAAATGGCAAGGTGGAAATGGAATGACTCTGCCCATTTCCTATTTTCGATTCTATTTTCCCGAATATGTGCTGAAAACCCGGTTGCCGACTAATTGCGCAACCGGGTTTCTCGACAGGCTGAGCGGTCCCGGTTCAGAGGAACCGGGACCGCTTCCGTTTGCCGCGGATCCTGGCAGCAGAAAAGCTCCGGAGAAGCGGTGTTTAAGAAGCGGCAGTTCAATCATGTTGCCGCGCTGCGGCGGATCGGTTATACTGAAGCAGAAGAATCAGAGAAAGAGACCGATACCAATTATATATAAAAGAATGGAGGCAATCAGCATGTGCGGACGGTTTGATTTTTCCGTGTCAGCCTCTGAGGAACTGCGGCAGATCCTGGCCAGCGTCCAAAGAAGCTGCGGCCCGTCCGGCTGGGAGCTGAAATTCCCCTGCGGCGAGGTGCTGCCCGGCGACCATGCGGCTGTGATGATCGCAGACGGGGGCTGTATCGTGGGAGATTGGCAGAAGTGGGGAATGCCAGGCCGGGACGGAAAGCTGGTCATCAATGCCAGGGCGGAGACCGCCCCCGAGCGGCCCATGTTCCAGCGGGGCTTTGCGGAATGCCGCTGCGTCATCCCGACGACCG
Organism: Dysosmobacter sp. HCP28S3_G4; assembly: GCF_052065175.1. NCBI lineage: Bacteria > Bacillati > Bacillota > Clostridia > Eubacteriales > Oscillospiraceae > Dysosmobacter > Dysosmobacter sp. HCP28S3_G4. The sequence continues at coordinate 2,224 of NZ_JBQHUP010000088.1, forward strand.
GCTTTTATGAATACGACAGCAGCCGCAGGAAATATTTCTTTGGCAGTCCTGGAAAGCCGCTGTATCTGGCAGGACTCTCTGATGAGATGGACGGCGTGAACCGTTTTGTTATCCTGACAACAGCGCCAAATCGATCCATGGCAGATATCCATGACCGGATGCCGCTGGTTTTGCAGAGGGAGCAGATACGGCCGTGGCTCACACAGCCGGAGGCAGCGGCGAAGCTCCTGAAAATGGCTCCGCCGCTATTGGATCGAAAATGCCTGGAAGCTCAGATGACTCTGGAAGGATTCTGATCCTTCCAGGGTCATCTTTTTCCATCCTGCCACGGAGAAATGGATGAATTATGATAAAACCAGAAATTTGCGGTAATAATAGAGGATGGAATTGGTTGATAAACCAAAACAAAAAAAATTTCGGATTTTACTTGACTTTTTGCTTGAAGGAGTGTATAGTTACAAATTGTTCCGCGACGGAACATGTACCTTGTAAATTAAACAACGAGATCACAAGAAAGCACCAGACGGAAACAAGCCTTAGTGCTTGTAACCAAAGTTGTGGGTGAGTAGCGGGTAGTCAATTCTCGTGAAAGCAGCAACTATAAAAGAGAACCAGAAGCTATGACAAATAGCTCGATAAAAGATTTGAACGGACTACGGTTCGTTTAGATACCA
>NZ_JBQHUP010000089.1:0-2850 GCF_052065175.1 Dysosmobacter sp. HCP28S3_G4
GAAGGACGTGACAAGCTGCGATAAGCTTCGGGGAGGAGCAAATATCCATTGATCCGGAGATTTCCGAATGGGGCAACCCACATGGACAATATCCATGTAACGTGCATTGAATCAAATAGGTGTACGTGGGGAACCGCCTGAACTGAAACATCTAAGTAGGGCGAGGAAAAGACATCAACCGAGATTCCGTAAGTAGTGGCGAGCGAACACGGAGGAGGCCAAACCGGTGGATTTATTCACCGGGGTTGCGGACGATCATTTAGCGGAAGTTATCTAGCCGAAGGGTCTGGGAAGGCCCACCACAGAGGGTGAGAGTCCCGTAGGCGAAAGAGAAGGCCGTGAGATCGGATCCAGAGTACCGCGGGACACGTGAAACCCCGTGGGAAACAGGGGGGACCACCCTCCAAGCCTAAATACTACCTGATGACCGATAGAGGAGCAGTACCGTGAGGGAAAGGTGAAAAGGACCCCGGGAGGGGAGTGAAAAAGAACCTGAAACCTTGTGCTTACAAGCAGTCAAAGGCCGTTAACGGCTGATGGCGTACTTTTTGTAGAACGGTCCGGCGAGTTATAGTAACGAGCAAGCTTAAGGTATTCAGTACCGGAGGCGCAGCGAGAGCGAGTCTGAACAGGGCGTATAAAGTTCGTTGCCATAGACCCGAAACCGGGTGACCTACCCATGAGCAGGTTGAAGTGAGAGTAAAATCTCATGGAGGACCGAACCGACCCCCGTTGCAATGGTGGCGGATGACTTGTGGGTAGCGGTGAAATTCCAATCGAACTCGGAGATAGCTGGTTCTCCCCGAAATAGCTTTAGGGCTAGCGTTATGTTAGATTACCGGAGGTAAAGCACTGAATGGTAGAGGGGCTGATAAAGTTACCAACGCCTATCAAACTAAGAATGCCGGCTAATTGATGCATAGCAGTCAGACAGTGTGAGATAAGTTTCATTGTCAAAAGGGAAACAGCCCAGACCTACAGCTAAGGTCCCTAATTCATGCTAAGTGGAAAACGATGTGGAATTGCGAAAACAACCAGGATGTTGGCTTAGAAGCAGCCACTCATTAAAAGAGTGCGTAATAGCTCACTGGTCGAGTGACTCTGCGCGGAAAATATAACGGGGCTAAGCATGGAACCGAAGCTTAGGATTGTCTTTTAGACAGTGGTAGGGGAGCGTTCTGTACGGGGCGAAGTCGCAGCGGGAGCAGCGGTGGACTGTACAGAAGTGAGAATGCCGGAATGAGTAGCGAGAATTATGTGGGAATCATAATGGCCGAAAATCTCAGGTTTCTTGGGGAAGGTTCGTCCGCCCAAGGTAAGTCGGGAGCTAAGCTCAGGCCGAAAGGCGTAGGCGATGCACACACGGTAGAAATTCCGTGACCACCGAAACTTAAGCATGAGGGACACTTGGGGATAACGGAACCCGGGCGTTGGTTGACCCGGGCGAAAGGGAGCGAAATTAGAGTAGCGAAGTCCGTGATGCCCTGAGGCGAGAAAAGCTCATGTGTATGCTAAGGTGCCCGTACCGCAAACCGACACAGGTAGATGAGGAGAGAATCCTAAGGCCAACGGGAGAAGGGTTGTTAAGGAACTCGGCAAGTTGACCCCGTAACTTCGGAAGAAGGGGAGCCTCGAAAGAGGCCGCAGAGAATAGGCCCAAGCAACTGTTTACCAAAAACACAGGTCTATGCTAAATCGAAAGATGACGTATATGGGCTGACGCCTGCCCGGTGCCGGAAGGTTAAGAGGAGATGTTAGCCGCAAGGCGAAGCATTGAATTGAAGCCCCGGTAAACGGCGGCCGTAACTATAACGGTCCTAAGGTAGCGAAATTCCTTGTCAGGTAAGTTCTGACCCGCACGAAAGGCGTAATGATTTGGGCACTGTCTCAACAGCCCGCCCGGCGAAATTGTAGTACTGGTGAAGATGCCAGTTACCCGCAACTAGACGGAAAGACCCCATGGAGCTTTACTGCAGCTTAATACTGAAAATCGGTAATTCATGTACAGGATAGGTGGGAGGCTTGGAAGCACGGGCGTCAGCTTGTGTGGAGCCGCTGGTGGGATACCACTCTTGAGTTGCTGGTTTTCTAACCTGCGGCCGTGAATCCGGTCGGGGGACACTGTTAGGCGGGCAGTTTGACTGGGGCGGTCGCCTCCTAAAGAGTAACGGAGGCGCTCAAAGGTTGGCTCAGCACGGACGGAAATCGTGCAGTGAGTGTAAACGTATAAGCCAGCCTAACTGCGAGACCGACGGGTCGAGCAGTAACGAAAGTTGGAGTTAGTGATCCGGTGGTATGTGAGTGGAAATGCCATCGCTCAACGGATAAAAGCTACCCTGGGGATAACAGGCTGATCTCCCCCAAGCGTCCACAGCGACGGGGAGGTTTGGCACCTCGATGTCGGCTCGTCACATCCTGGGGCTGAATTCGGTCCCAAGGGTTCGGCTGTTCGCCGATTAAAGTGGCACGCGAGCTGGGTTCAGAACGTCGTGAGACAGTTCGGTCCCTATCTGTTGCGGGCGTAAGAGATTTGAAGGGAGCTGTCCTTAGTACGAGAGGACCGGGATGGACGTACCTCTGGTGCACCAGTTGTCCTGCCAAGGGCATAGCTGGGTAGCTATGTACGGACGAGATAAACGCTGAAGGCATCTAAGCGTGAAACTCCCCCTAAGATGAGATCTCTCACTCCTTATGAGGTAAGGGCCCAGGAAGACTACCTGGTTGATAGGCCGGAGGTGGAAGCGTGGTAACATGTGAAGCTGACCGGTACTAATAGCCCGAGGGCTTGACCTACGAATGAAGCAGGCGGCCTGAAACGTAAGTCATACATTGTTCGGTTTTGAGGGTGCA
>NZ_JBQHUP010000090.1:0-2783 GCF_052065175.1 Dysosmobacter sp. HCP28S3_G4
GCACCGGGGCCGATGATACCGGCATGATAACGGCGATTCCCACACGGATCAACGGCTCTCGCCGCTTCATCCCAATAGCAGCGGGCGGCAGATCTTTCCTGCCGCCCGCTGTTTTGCCAAACAGTAGATTTTACCCTTCCCGCAGGCTTTGATTTGTGTTATGTTATACATAGATCATGACAATTTCCCGGCTACGGGAGGAAAGGATCGTTATGAGTGACACGCCTGGATATATAAAGAATTTAAAAAAAGAGTCTGTGGTGCAGAGCGTCATCAATTGCCTGACGGAAGCCATGCGGAACAAGGAGCTGAAGCCCGGAGACCGGATCCCGCCGGAGCCGGATCTGGCCGCGTCCATGGGTGTTGCCCGCAGTTCTGTGCGGGAGGCGATCAAGATCCTGTCCTACTTGGGCGTACTGGAGAGCAAGCGGTCAGAGGGGACCTTCGTCTGCAGCGGTTTTCAGGAGAGCATGATCGACCCCATGATCTACGGGATCATCCTGAACCAGGACTCCTTTGAGAACCTGATGGAGCTGCGGGAGATGACCGAAGCCGGGATCATACGCCTGGCCAGTCTGAAATACGAAGAGGAGGAGGGCCGTGCGCTGGAGGCTCTGCTGGAACAGATGAAGGAGATCGTTCGCAGCGGCGAGGACACGGTGAACAGATTCTTCCAAGTGGATAACGAGTTCCACAATATGATCTCCCAGATGGGAAAAAATCCTCTGGCGGATAAGATCAGCCGTGTGGTGCGTACCTTGACGTACGCTATGCGTTATGAGACGGTTGCCACGATGATCAACAGCGGCCGGGGCGATGAACTGGTCGCCGCCCACAGCCAGCTGTATGAAACGCTGAAAAACCGCAAGCTGGACGATGTCGAGGACATCGTCCGGGCCACGTACTTCGGAGATACCATCCACGGTGCCGAAAGCACTTGAGCGGCCGAAAGAGCAAGTGTTCAAAACCGCCGGTGCTGGAAATGCACAGGACCGTGCTGCACAGCGGCAGGCCGCAGAGAATCCCCCCTCTTTGAAACAACCGTGATACAGCAATGTCCGCGGATTGGCTGGATAAAGCCAATCCGCGGGCATTGTATGATCGTATCAACGTTCCTCCGTTTTACTTCCCACGGATTGCAGGACCCGCAGCCTACAGGGCGGGACAATCAACCATTATCGGAGCTTCAAAAGCAAAATCTCCCGCCGGTTTTTATCAACGATTTATCGGCTATTTATTCAGATGAAGTTTTGAAGCAACGATCACAACCAGATAACACCAGACAAGCTCCGCTTTCATCTCGTGACCCGGAGGCCGCAGGTACAAGTCCTGTCTCTGCAACCCAAAATCCCTGAAACCGCGACGGTTTCAGGGATTTCTTTTTTTCGCAAAAGGCGCGGCGCAGGACTGCCGCACTTGCCCTACGCGAAGGCGGCACCGAGACGCCCCTGATAGAGATTATAGGATCGGGCGCAAGCCGCACATTCCGTAGAGGGCTTCCAATTTGAAGGGTCAGCCGGATCCAATTGGAGCATAAAGATCCTGACACGGCTGGAGATTTCCCTGATCCTCTGCAAAAAGAGCGTCAACGAAAAGATGTTCAACCTCCTCGGGCTCTGCCTCGGCCATTTTCACAATACCATTGGCCGGAGATACCTGACCGCTATCAAGGAGAACAGAACGCTTCTTCGCTGCGGCTTTGAATCGGTCTGTGAAACTTATATCCCCGGAATCCGGCTTGAACCAGGTATCCTGAAAACAGCGCACAGCTCGCCGCTTAAAGATCGCGTCATTCGTTTTGCTGATCAATTCGAAGTTGTCTTCAAATCGTTGAATCAGCGTTGCTGAGTGGGCACGAAGACCAATGAACACAAATAGAAGTTGAAGCTGTATGGAAAACTACCATATGGAAGTCCAGCCGGGGAAAAGGATGGTCTGTGACAAAGCTGGCCAATTGTATCAGCGGTCGGAATTCACGATGGATATAACGGCAAGACCTATGATAATCGCCGTCAGGATATCCTCGATTGGCATGGGGGCCTTCCCGATGATGCACCAGATGCCTTTCATGATCTTCAGCATCTTTACAGTAAAATGGAACGGGCAGAAAAACGCTATGATATCCGTACCGCCCGGGCGTTCAAATGTTCCCTTCCAGGCAGACCGCCGTTCCAGGGACTGATTCAGATTATCAGTAAGGATCTTTCGGGAACTGGAATACAGCGGCCTGATCATCCGGAAGAAGCAGGGACGCGGCAGGTCCGCTTCGCCCACGCTCAATTACCCTGCCGACGCAAGACATTATCAAAGAAGCGCCGCCATAAGAGGGGGATCCCATCCAGCGCGATGCTGGTGATCACGGTGTAAACCATTCCGTAAATAAACACCCATATCTCACGGAACACAAAAACGGACAGAATGATCACGCCCCCCTTCCTTCTCAAATGATCAAGACAATTACCTGCGACCGTGGAGCCGAGTTCGCAAACTGGAGCAGAATTGAGGAGAGACTGCACTGTGACGTCTGTTTTGCTGATCCGTATTGTGCATGGCAAAAAGGTACAAATGAAAATCTGAACAGCCTGCTCCGGCAGTTTTATCCCAAGGGAAGAAATCTCTCTCGTGTGGCTCCTGCTGCACTAAAGCGAAACCTGGCGTTGATCAACGCCAGGTCAGGCTGTCGAGAAACCCGGTTGCGCAATTAGGCGGCAACCGGGTTTTCAGCACATATTCGGGAAAATAGAATCGAAAATAGGAAATGGGCGGGTCTGTCCCAAATTCTG
>NZ_JBQHUP010000091.1:0-2154 GCF_052065175.1 Dysosmobacter sp. HCP28S3_G4
CGTGCATTTTCTTCTGGGGTACGATTCTTTCTGGCCATATGTAATACCTCCGATGTGGTGCTTCTATTCTACACCACATCGGAGGTTTACACAAAATTTGGGATGGTCTCCTGTGGGATTCCAATTCCATTATCTTCTACAGATAAAATCACCTGATTATGTTTCTGCGCCGTAGAAAAGCGCAACGATGGTTGGTCCGTCCGATACTTTACCGCATTGCTGATAATTTGATTCAGAATGAATCGTATCCACTTATCATCCATATAGGCGATTTTTCCGTCATCCTCTACCTCAACCGCCACACGGTTTTTGCGTAGGAGGTATTTACTGTCTGCGATTGCATCATGGATCACATCGCTAAGCCGTATCTCACGGACGGTATAATCTTTTTCCGTATGCTCACTTCGGGCATAGTAAAGGGCTTGCTCTGTAAAACGGTTTATATTTTCGACCTCTACCAGTAGCTCTCTGGTAAACTCTGAACGATTATTTTCACAGATCAGCTTCATGGCAGTAATCGGAGTTTTGACCTCATGGATCCATTGCTCGATATATTCCTTGTATTCTTGCCGTTCTCTCTGGACTTCACCGATCTTTTCCAGCATAGACTTCTCGGCCATTTTCAAAATCTGATAAAAGACCTGTTCATCGGCTCTTTCCGGCATGGCCATCACTTCGGGCATCAGATATTTTTCACCCAACTGTTCGGCCATTGCCAACAGCGTTTCACAGTGTCTTTTTTGTATGGAGAAAGAGACCGTCAGATAGCAAACTACAACCACAATCCAGACCAAAGCAATCAAGGAAATGGCTTGACGGGATGTCCCGGTGGTTATCAAGAATAATGCAAGTGCCAATACCCCTAAAAGGTTCAGCAGAAGCACGGGCAGTTGATTTTTCAGATATTGTTTGCCGCTCATAGTGTATACCCCTGCCTGTGTTTTGTTTTAATGAAGTCGTGCAGACCAATGTGATCCAATTTATTCCGAATGCGAGTGATATTGACACTGAGGGCATTGTCATCAATGTAGAGTTGATTATCCCAAAGATAATCTACAATATCATTTCTGGAACAAATTTTACCGGCGTTCCGAAAAAGGTAGTAAAGGACTTTCAATTCGTTTTTTGTCAATTCTGCTTTCTGCCCTTTATATTCAATCATGCTGCTTTCCAGGTGTAGCGTTGCATCATTCCATGTCAATGTCTCGGATTGTCCAGAAGCGTACACCCACCGCAAGAGAGCGGCGGTTTTGGCAAGTAAAATTGCCGTATTATATGGTTTTGTGATAAAGGCATCACCGCCAAGCATAATGCTGTTCAACTCGTCCATATCGGTGTTGCAGCTTGTCACAAAGATAATCGGAACATTGGAAATATAGCGCATATAGTAACATTCCAAGGGAAAAGTATGAAATATACAATGTAACTGGGTGATGCTATATGGCGAACATCAAAGATTGCCCCGGTTTTGAAACTTTCGGTGCCGATGTAAAAGCCGCACGGAGTGCAAAGCATCTGTCGCGTAAGACATTGGCGGAGATCATCAACATCGACTCTAGGTATCTCGCAAATATCGAGAACGATGCTACGATTCCCAGTCTGCCGGTTATCATACAGCTTATCAAAGTGTGCGGACTTCCCGTGGAACGGTACTTCAATCCAGAGATTATGCGGGAGGAAAGCGCACAGAGACAGCGTATCAGCCACAAACTGAAACTTTGTCCAGAGCAGTATTTGACCGTCATCGAAGGTGCGCTTGACGGGGCGCTAAAAACTGAAAAATCAGCAGATGAAACGGAGGGTGTATAAGCATCCTCTGTTTTCGTTTCTCCAGGGCGGCTCTGCCGCCCTTTTCTTTTTGAAAAATCCAGGATTTTGCGGGCAGATGAAGGTGTTTCCGGCATTGTATTTACGGGGGAAGGAGCGTAGAGCAAGCACAGCAAGTGTGGCCACACTTGCGAATTTTGGTTTTTGGGAATCCCTTACCCCTAAACACAAAATTGCTTGTTGGGAGACTCCCAAACCCTTATACAGTGGAGTGGTATGGAGTGGTACCCTTTAAGTGCAGTCGCAAATTCCCCAAAAATCTGTTAAAGTGAAAAACAAAGATGGAGGGGATCACAATGGGAAAGTACAGCAAGGAATTCAAGGAAG
>NZ_JBQHUP010000092.1:0-2077 GCF_052065175.1 Dysosmobacter sp. HCP28S3_G4
GCTGGCGAAGCTTTTTCTCCAGTCTGTTTTGTTATGCCCTTTTTCAGTCGCGCAAATTTTGCGGGACTTTTTTCATTTCAGCTATTGACTTTTGTTTGCAGGACTCCTGTTATCAGAGATCGCCGCCGGAGCGTGGTCTCCCAACGCGCCCTCCGGCGGTCTTATTTTCCTATGATACCAGCAGTTGTCCGGCTTTTCAACCGGGCCGGGCGGTTTTCCGCCCTTCACCGGACGTCGGTATCAGAAGAATTCCCTAGCGTGATAGACCGGGGGCGTTCTCGCGGCGCTGCGGATGACGGGGATGCCGCTGCCGGTGTGATCCGCGTCCACCGGGGCCGTCTTATCCGGCAGACCGGCACCACGGTGCCCGGCTGCGTCAAGGCGGCCCCGTCCGACGTGTCCGTCACCATTCGGGAGGTCTCCGCCGCCAATTGGAAAGCCGACGTCTATGACCGGGTGCCAGCGGACACGGACAGCCTCTGCTGAAAGCCGAAGCCCATGTAACGCGGACAGAGCGCTTCACAAGCCAAAACCGCCATCCAATGGTTTTCTTTCTGCAAACAAGAGACGCCGCCGGATCTTCCCGGCGGCGTCTGCCGCGTCATGGTCACAAACGATCTCCATCATCTGATCCGCAGCTGCCAGAAGGCCACCGCGCTGGCCGCTGCCACGTTCAGGGAATCCACGTCGTGTGACATGGGGATGCGGACGGTGTAATCGCACCCGGCGATGGTTGAGCGGGCCAGGCCGTCCCCCTCCGTGCCCAGCACGATGGCCAGCTTCTCCTCCCCCATCAGCCGGGGGTCGTCGACGGAGACGGAGTCGTCGCTGAGGGCCATGGCAGCGGTGCGGAACCCCAGCTGCCGCAGCCGCCGGAGGCCCGGCCCCGGCCAGTCCGCGGGCACGCTGCCGATGCGGGTCCAGGGGATCTGAAAGACGGTGCCCATGCTGACCCGCGCCGCCCGCCGGTACAGCGGGTCACAGCAGGTGGGCGTCACCAGCACGGCGTCCATGTTCAGCGCGGCGGCGGAACGGAAAATGGCCCCCACGTTGGTGGGGTCCACCACGCCCTCCAGTACGGCCACCCGCCGGGCGTTGGCGCACAGCGTCTCCACCTCCGGCAGTTCCCGGCGCCGCATGGCGCACAGCACGCCCCGGGTCAGGGCATAGCCGGTCAGCTGCGCCAGCAGGCCGCTGTCCCCGGTGTAGACGGGGATGTCCCCGCAGCGGGCGATGATGTCCCTCCCCTGTCCGTTGATGTGCTTCCGTTCCATCAGCAGGGAGGCGGGCTCGTATCCGGCGTCCAGCGCCCGGCCGATGACCTTGGGGCTCTCGGCGATGAACACGCCGCTGGACGGCTCCCGGCGGCAGCGCAGCTGCGCCTCCGTCAGACGGGCGAAGGCATCCAGCTCCGGCGCGGCAAGCTCGGTGATCTCAATGATGTTGGGCATAGGCGGCTCCCCTCCCCTTTCGGGATTTTGTGTTTCTGTCTCTGATGGTAGCCAACAAACGGGAAAATGTCAAATCCATATTTAGTGCCTACTGAACGGGTATCCAAAGGCTGAAACCCGTTGAAAACACTACAAAAATGGCGGGATATGTGGTACAATAACTGCAAGCAGAATGGTAAAACATTGAGAGAAAAGCTTGCGGGTGATGGATATATATCGGCACGAAGATTATGATCAGTTGAAGCTGGAAATGCCCTTCGGGGTCACATTGCGGGAGGACAACCGCTGGGTTGTTCTCAGCAAGAAGTTTCCTTGGGAGGAAATCGACCGGGAATACATGCGGCACTTCAAAAGCAATGAAGGACAAGTGGCAATCCCGTCCCGGCTGGCATTTGGCGCGCTGTACATCCAAACCGTGGAAGGTTACACAGATGAACAGACCAGACGAAATATCCAGGAGAACCCGTATCTGCAGTACTTCTGCGGATTTGAGTGCTACACCATGGACTCGCCCTTTGGAAATGTCAAGAAATGTGCAGTCGGAAGACACCCAAAATCTGAAATGCTGACAATATGCGCGTGCTAAGCGGCGCTCTGCCGGTGGTTGGCCGCCCACTCCCGGTAGC
>NZ_JBQHUP010000093.1:0-2040 GCF_052065175.1 Dysosmobacter sp. HCP28S3_G4
CAGGCTTTTTGCAGACATTCGATTCAATACGAAGGGGCTCCCGCCCCCTCGTACTCCCCCTGCAAAAAAGAACTTCTTTCCTTCAAACAGAGGATTTTCGACAAGCTGAGGCGGGCTTCCATGTTGGAAGCCCGCCTGTTTTTTAACAGATCCATGTCTTGGGACGCACCCCGCTACGACCGCAGGGCGCTGCGGATGCCGCCGATCCCCGTCCCCAGGACTGCCGGCAGGAGCCACAGATTGCCGCCGCTGGCGGCCATCATCCACAGCAGACTGCCCGCCAGAAGAAGGGCGCCCGCCGCGCCGATGGCCGCCGCCCAGCACGTCCCACGGTCCGGCCCTGCTGTCCAGCACAGCAGGAGCTGGAGCATCCGCCAGCCGTCCAGCGGCGCCGCCGGCAGCAGATTGAACAGGCCCAGGGCCGCGCTGGCTCCCGCGGCCGTGACAGCCCAGTCCGGACGGGCCGGCACCGCCGCCAGCAGGGCCGCGCACAGCAGGTTCACCGCCGGTCCCGCCAGCACCGCCAGCAGCTCCCGGGGATAGGTCAGGCCCACGCCCGCCGTCCGTATCACCGCGCCGAAGGGAGACAGCGTGAAGGACCCGGTCCGGCCGCCCAGCAGCCGCAGGACCGCCAGATGTCCCAGCTCATGGACCGCCGCCGCCCCCATCAGCACCACCGTGGCCAGAGGGCCGTTCATCAGACAGAACCAGGCCGTCATCAGACCGAAGCCCAGCAGACCCCAGACCCGCCGGTCATACCAGGGTGACATAGTAGATGGGATTCAGGTAGACGCCCTCCTCGTGGAGCTCAAAGTGGAGGTGGGGACCTGTGGCCATGCCGGTCTCACCCACCTCAGCGATCTTCTGACCCTCCTTTACCGACGCGCCGGAGGATGCCGTCACCTTGCTGCAATGGGCGTACAGCGTGGAAAAGCCGTTGTCGTGCCGGACGATGCAGTATTTTCCGTAGCTGCTGCTCTCGCCCACCGCCGTCACCATGCCGTCGGCAAAGCAGAGGATGGCCGTGCCGGTGTCCGCCGCGATGTCCACGCCGTGGTGGAAGTCCTCCTCGCCCTCAATGGGATGGATGCGGTAGCCGAAGCCGGAGGTCAGGGTGCCGCATACCGGCGTGCAGTAGTCAAACCCCAGTACCGCCTGCTCCATGCTCACGTTGTCCGGCAGATTCTCCCCGGAGTAGGTCACATAGGACAGCTCCAGATGCTCCGTCTGAGAGGGGCCGCCGCTGCCCTGGTCCGCCGTCCCGGTGTCCCCGGGGGATGCGGCCTCCGGTTCACCGCCCACGTTCAGGATCTTGGCGGAGGCGGCGGTGTCCTCCCCCGCGCCGCCGGACGTGCTCTCTCCATCGTCGGGCAGCCAACCGTCGGCGGAGCCGGTGCCGTCGGCAAAGGCCCGCAGGGATTCCATGGCCGCTGAGGGATCTGCCGTGCCGTCCGCCGGCGCGGCGGTCTCCATTGCCTCCGCCGGATGGAACACGGCCTGATACACGTCCCCCAGGGAATCCTGGACGCTCCGCTCTCCGGAGATGGCGCGGCCCACGGCGGAAAACACCTCTGTCACGTCCATGTTCCGGTCCATGACGCCGGACACCGACTCCCGTACCCGGTCCAGCTTTCCGGGGAGCAGCAGCTTGACCCCAACCAGCAGGACGAACACCGCAGCGCAGATCACCAGCTGGGTCATCCGCCGTTTCTCCGCAGGCGTCGGCGGCGCCTGCCGTTTGCCCTGCACCGAAGGACGCGGCCCGGACGGCTTCCGCCGCCGGGATAGCTCGCTGATCCGTTTTCCCGCCTGCCTCGACGTCATGTCTCCGCCTCCTCAAAGAATTCATATCATCGTCAAACTCTATGCGGCGGGCAGCGCGGATATGCCCGTTTTCCGGCGGAAAACAGACCGGGGGGGGGGGGGGGGGGGGGGGGGGGGGGGGGGGGGGGGGGGGGTGGTGGGGGGGGGGGGGGGGGGGGGGGGGGGGGGGGGGGGGGGGGGGGGGGGGGGGGGGGGGGGGGGGGGGGGGGGGGGGGG
>NZ_JBQHUP010000094.1:0-1900 GCF_052065175.1 Dysosmobacter sp. HCP28S3_G4
TCATCCCCCAACAGCGATAAGGACACGCCGTGGGCCACCATCTTCTCGATGTAGCCGATATCCCTCTGGATATATTGCAAATTCCCGCGGAGAACCATCCGCGTTTCTCGTACAGTATGGGTGCGCTTCTTGGTGTATGCCAAATATCTTTCCCGAGCCTGCTGGCGATAGGTCCGGGGCTTCTCGGGGTACAGATCACGGGCGGAAGGATACAGCAAATCGATCATCTTTTCTACTGTCGGCTGTGCCGAGAGAGTGTCCTCACTGTCTTCCTGATTTACGGAATCATCTTCCTCGGGGTTATCCATGCTGGCAACTGCTTCTGGCGCAAAAACCAGATCGTTGATCCGTTGAATCATCTCAGGAGAAATACGCTTCCTGAAATGTGTCATCATGGATGCGTCGAAGGGCGAGTCCATGGTGTAGCACTCAAATCCGCAGAAGTACTGCAGATACGGGTTCTCCTGGATATTTCGTCTGGTCTGTTCATCTGTGTAGCCTTCCTCGGCCTGGATATACAGTGCCCCGAAGGCCAGACGAGATGGAATGGCCACTTGGCCCTCACTGCTCTTGAAATGTTCCTGATACTCCCGGTCAATCTCTTTCCAAGGGAACTTCTTGCTGAGGATTACCCACCGGTTATCCTCACGCAATGTGACCCCAAAGGGCATCTCCACCTTAAGCTGGTCATAATCTTCGTGCCGATACATCTTCATCACCTGCAAACTTTTTCTTCAGAACTTACGAATCTACTTGCAGACATTATACCATGTTACCCTTGTTTTTCCCAGTGTTTTCAATGGTTTCCGAGTATTGTTACACCGTTCAGTAGGCACTAATTATACTAAAAATTAGGGGGAAATGGAAGATTTTGAGCCGAGTTTTTAGAGGTTCCCTTAAGTTTGCTGCCATGAATCTGAAAAAGCTGGCCAGTTGGAAGTGGAGGGAGCATTTTCTTTGCTGCTTTTCCCGGCTTTTTCTCTATATGTGCCAGAAACCCGGCTGCCGCTTGATGCGGAGCCGGGTTCCTCGACAGACTGAGGCTCAGAGGTCAGTTGACCTCTGAGCCTTGTTTTATTTCGATTCTTTATATTACCGCCTCTATGATACTGGTTTCTTCTTGTGTGAGCCCGTATTTCTGATATAATTTCTGGTCCGTAAATATATGGTCAAATGCTCCGGATCAGGAATAAAATGTCTTTGTTTTCAATTTGTGGTTGCTATCCATCAATTGCAGCAAAAGCGATAAACCTTAAAAACTTGCTGTTAGCGAACCTTATAAAATTTTTGCATTCATCCACGTTGTCGGAACTAAAAACTGTACTGTACTGCATCCCCCGGTTTTTTTGCACATAAGGGACAGCCTTACAGATTGAGGAACCGCTGCAAGTCCCGATTGCTGCCGAGAACAAAAATCGTTTCATCCGCCCGGAAGCAATGGGTAGGGCCGGGCAGGGGTTCCAGGCTCCCGTTACATTAAGTAGCCAGCACATTGATACGGTGCTTCTGCCGGACAGCCAGCTCCACGATGGTTTTGCCCACCCAGGACGCTGGCACCGCGGTTTCAAAAATTGAGTGATCGTCTGTGGGTTCAGTGTAGTCAAACACGTGGTCGGCGGTATGCCGAACCGCCGACCAATTTGCGCATTGGGCACTAGGGAAGAATGTCATTGACCCAATCCTCGCTCCGGCCCACAGCCAGCACCTCGTGGTGCAGCTCCTTCAGCTTTTCTGCCATGTGGCAGTCGAAACGACCGAGTCCAATCAAAAGAACAGATTTCATATGGATACTCCTACAATAATAATTACGGTTTAAGGCGCGGCAGCCAGCCGCGTCTTTTTCCATCTCAAAGCCGAAGCTGTTAGAATGAGAGAGTAAATGGCCTGACAGTTAAGACCT
>NZ_JBQHUP010000095.1:0-1676 GCF_052065175.1 Dysosmobacter sp. HCP28S3_G4
CGGAGCCCGCGGTTAATGAGGGATACGTCAGATAGTAAATGGTGGGGGAGATGTATTATGTCCGCGGGACACCATTTTTTTACATGGGGGGCGGGGGGGTATGCGGCCCCCCCCGCCACAGGAGAAATATATGGATATCAGAGAAGCATACAACCAAAAACTGCGCACGCCGGAGGAGGCCGTGAAGGTGGTGCGCAACGGCGACTGGATCGACTACGGCTGGAACGCCTGCGCCCCGGTGGCCCTGGACCGCGCCCTGGCGGAGCGGTATCAGGAGCTGCACGATGTGAAGGTCCGGGGCGCCGTGCTGATGGCCCGTCCCGCCATCATGTCCGTTCCGGACACCGCCGAGCATTTCATCTGGAACTCCTGGCACATGGGCGGTCTGGAGCGGAAGCTCATCGACGAGGGCTGCGCCTACTACATCCCCCTGCGCTATTCCGAGCTGCCCCGCTATTACCGGGAGAACGTGGACCCCATCCACGTGGCCATGATCCAGGTGGCCCCCATGGACGACGAGGGGTATTTCAGCTACGGCCTCAACGCCTCCCATCTCCAGGCGCTGTTTGAAAAGGCGGAGGTCATCATTCTGGAGGTCAACCGGAAGTACCCCCGCTGCCATGGCGGTGACGACACCCGCATCCACATCAGCCGGGTGGACATGGTGGTGGAAGGCGGCGATCCCGACTTGAACCAGCTGCCCGCTGCGGCCCCCAATGAGGTGGACCGGGCGGTGGCCGATCTCATTGTGTCCCAGATCCCCGACGGCGCCTGTTTGCAGCTGGGCATCGGCGGTATGCCCAACGCGGTGGGGTCCCTCATTGCCCAGTCCGACCTGAAGGACCTGGGCGTCCACACGGAGATGTATGTGGACGCCTTCGTGGATCTGGCCCTGGCCGGCAAGATCAACGGCAGCAAAAAGGCCATCGACCAGGGACTCCAGGTGTTCGCCTTCGGCGCGGGGACGCAGAAGCTGTACGACTACCTCCATGAGAATCCCCAGTGCCGGGCCTATCCCGTGGACTACACCAACGACGTCCGGGTCATCGCCCAACTGGACAACTTCATCTCCATCAACAACGCGGTGGACGTGGACCTGTTCGGTCAGGTGAACGCGGAGAGCTCCGGCATCCGCCACATCAGCGGCGCCGGCGGCCAGCAGGACTTCGTTCTGGGGGCGTATCTCTCCAAAGGCGGCAAGAGCTTCGTCTGCTGCGCCTCCACCATCCGGGGAAAGGACGGCAGTCTCCAGAGCCGCATCCGTCCCACCCTGCGGGAGGGCTCCGTGGTCACTGACACCCGCTGCAATGTGCAGTATCTGGTGACGGAGTACGGCATGGTGAATCTGAAGGGCGCCACCACCTGGGAGCGGGCGGAGCGCATCATCTCCATTGCCCACCCGGACTTCCGGGAGGAACTGATCCGGGAGGCCGAACGCATGAAGATCTGGCGGCAGTCCGCCAAACGGTGAATTTCGCGGCAGGCAGACGTCCGGGAGCCCGGTGAGGACGGGCTGCACCAGCTTTGTTTAGTCCGGCGGTATCAACACCTGCCGTTGCAGCAATTGGAAATGTCAAGAAATGTGCAGTCGGAAGACACCCAAAATCTGAAATGCTGACAATATGCGCGTGCTAAGCGGCGCTCTGCCGGTGGTTGGCCGCCCACTCCCGGTAGCG
>NZ_JBQHUP010000097.1:0-1569 GCF_052065175.1 Dysosmobacter sp. HCP28S3_G4
AGTTAAGCTCATCTCTGCCGACGATACTTGGCTGGTGACGGCCCGGTAAAATAGGTAGCGCCAACACTTGAACGGCAGTCGTCAGACTGCCGTTTTCTTTTGCCCTGACAAGCCGCTGCATTGCCTGTCGTCTACAGGAACTCTCCATGGATACCAGCCCTTTCGATTTCTGCCGATCAGATCAGTAAAGGGGCTGCTTTTGCTCCGTCGCTTCCGTGAGATCCAGGGGTCTGAGCGGATGTATCTCTGCAATAAGATTGCATGCAGGCGGGCAAAAATGAAATGTAAAGGGAGACAACTTATTTTTTGAAATTTATAAAAAGCATTGTGCAGCCGGAGCTCTGTCCAGAGAAAATTTACGGGAAAAACAGAGAAAATGAAAAGGGAAAAGGTTTTATGTCGATTTCATCTACAGGGGGGCAATTGGGGGAAAACTAGAGGGTGAGTTGTGGAAAACTCCGTAGAAAAGGTGGAAAAGCAAGGGTGATACAGGAAAAATCCGTGTGGAAAACTCTGTGGACAATGTGAATAACTCTTTGTAGAGGAAAAATATAAAAAGTATTATGTAAATAAATGACGGGAAATGGCGGAGGCTGGGAACCGTCGAAAACAGCGAGGTCCCTCGAACGTGGTTCCGGGAAAAAAGAGAGGGGCTGGATAAAATTAGAAGAAATGGACGGATTCGGGAAAAAGATTGACAAAATGACAAAAGTAATTTTGCAGGATGACATGCAAAAATACGGATTGTAATATCAGTATTGTCCGGATGGCCGGAATGACGGAGGCACAGAATTATAGGTTGACGTGCCGGGAATGTTGTGATATAATATCATGCGTGTCTGAGAAGAGGCTTGTATCAGACAAAATCAGTCCATGCTGGAATAGCTCAGTCGGTAGAGCAGCTGATTCGTAATTACCAGACCGGGCGAAGACAATCAAATACGCTGATGTGGCTCAATGGCAGAGCATCTCACTCGTAATGAGAAGGTTGTGGGTTCGATTCCCACCATCAGCTCCAATAATCCCCGAATATCGGCTGATATTTGGGGATTGTTGTATTTTTACACCCGCTTTCATTTTTTCTGCCTTGTGCCGTGTTGGGGTTGAAAAACTGCTGTTGTAGCTTACTTTTTAACTCAGAGTCAGTCAAGACCCACAACCTGACCCACACGGGGAAATATCCGGAAACAACGCAAGAACGCCGGACGTAAAATCCGGCGCTCCCGCTGTGTGTCGACCTTGTTTTTTACATTACCTGTGTCATGATGCTTCCCATGGTTCGGGCAGCCTCGTCCTGTTTCTGGCGCGTAGCGTGGGTGTAGGTGCGGAGGGTGAACCTGGCGTCGTAGTGACCCAGCATCCTTCCGCCCGTGATCTGTACCCCGAGAAGCCCCGGACCTATCGCCAGCAGGCTCGGGAAAGATATTTGGCATACACCAAGAAGCGCACCCATACTGCACGAGAAACGCGGATGGTTCTCCGCGGGAATTTGCAATATATCCAGAGGGATATCGGCTACATCGAGAAGATGGTGGCCCACGGCGTGTCCTTATCGCTGTTGGGGGATGA
>NZ_JBQHUP010000098.1:0-1561 GCF_052065175.1 Dysosmobacter sp. HCP28S3_G4
TAATGTCTGCTGAATAATTGAAAAATCCTTACAGTGCAAGCTGTTGAGGCTGATTTGTGATATGATAAGAGTATCAAAAAACGCAAGAATCAGGTAAAAACCTTGCACTTGGAGGGCTTCTATGTATCGTTACAGCAATGGGCAGATCAGCCTGGCAGATTTCAAGCAGCCGGTTGGCATGAATCTGAAGGAAAGCAACCGTTGGGTAAAGAAAGCCCAAACGATTCCCTGGGTGGAGATTGAGAAGCGGTACGCCGCTCTGTTTACCAACCGCAAAGGCAATGTAGCCAAGCCGCTGCGGCTGGCTCTGGGCGCCTGCATCATTCAGGCGGAGTATGGCTATTCTGACGAGGAGACAGCACTTCAGATTCAGGAGAACCCGTACCTGCAGTACTTCTGTGGGTATCCCGGCTATGATGACGAAAAACTGCCTTTTGATCCATCCCTGATGGTGTACTTCCGCAAGCGGTTGACGCCGGAAGTGCTGGGCGAAATCAATGAGATGATCGTGCGGGACGCAAAGGAGCGTCAGGCAAAAGAGACAGAATCCAAGGATGACAGTGATGACTCTGATGACCACCCAGGAGCCAGCGGAAACAGCGGCACTATGATCGTGGACGCCACCTGTGCACCGTCCAATATCCGTTATCCCCAGGATGTTTCTCTGCTCAATGAGGCCAGAGAGAACGCTGAGAAGATTCTGGATGGTCTCCATGATCCCGCGGACGGGAAGAAGCCCCGCACCTACCACAAGCGTGCCCGGAAAGATTACCTGAAATACACCAGATGCCGCAAGCATACCGTCAAGATGACCCGCAAAGCAATTGGGAAGCAGCTGGCTTATCTCCGGCGTGACCTCGATGCCATAGATGGCAAACTGTCCCTTGGAAAATCTTTGACTTCACGCCAGGCGGAACGTCTGGATACGATCCGTACCATCTATGGGCAGCAGAAGCACATGTACGATAACCGCACCCACAGCGTGCCTGACCGAATTGTCAGTGTGAGCCAGCCCTTCGTCCGTCCCATTGTGCGTGGAAAAGCCGGCAAACCGGTGGAGTTTGGCGCGAAGCTGGACATCAGTGTCGTGGATGGGTGGACACGGTTGGAATATTGCTCCTTTGATGCCTACAATGAAGCTGGGAATCTCCTGGAGATGACAGAACGGTTCCGGGAGCGGGAAGGGCATTATCCCAGCCGTATCCTGGCGGACAAGATCTACCGAAACCGCGAGAATCTCAGTTATTGCAAGGAGCACGGAATCCGGCTCTCCGGTCCGGCACTGGGTCGCCCCAAAAAGGGCGAAACCAGAGACAAGGCTCAAGATTACCGGGATGAATGCGAACGGGTAGAAGTAGAGCGCAAGTTCAGTCTGGCGAAGCGCAAATGCGGCATGGGGCTGGTCACCGCAAAACTGCGGGAAACCGCTGCCCATGTGATTGCCATATCCGTTCTGGTGCTGAATCTCCGCAAGATTCAGTGCGCCATTTTGCAACTACTTGCGTTTTTGCCGGCACTTCTCTCGCCTAAATAAAAATGGGCCATTATTCAGTAGTCATTA
>NZ_JBQHUP010000099.1:0-1516 GCF_052065175.1 Dysosmobacter sp. HCP28S3_G4
AATGGAATGACTCTGCCCATTTCCTATTTTCGATTCTATTTTCCCGAATATGTGCTGAAAACCCGGTTGCCGCCTAATTGCGCAACCGGGTTTCTCGACAGCCTGAGACCGGCTGCCGATGGCAGCCGGTCTTCTGCGGTTCCGGGAATGTCCGCCATGGTCTTGCGCCGGACTTCCGGTGCGGACGGGGCAAAAAGGGGCCGCCATGCCGGTTTTCACCGGCATGGCGGCCTTGCTGTTGGATGTCAGAAATGCTGTTTCCTGTGCTCCCTCTGCTCAGATATTGCCGCGATACAGGAACGTGACGATCTGGCCGCGGGTGCAGGAGTCATTCGGGCCGAAGGTGGTGGCCGTGATGCCGTTGGTGATGCCCTTCTCCGTCGCCCAGATCACAGCGTCGCCGCAGAAAGACTCAGGCCGCACATCCGTGAAGGCCATGGCCCCGGTCACCGCGGGGGAGTTGGCGTAGCGATAGAGGAAGGTCACCGTCTGGCCGCGGGTCACCGTGGCATTGGGCGCGAAGGTGGTGGCCGTGGTGCCGTTGGTGATGCCCTTCTCCACCGCCCACAGGACGGCCTTGTAGTAGTAGGCGCCGGCGGACACGTCGGTGAAGGGATTCACCGTGGAGGCAGGCTCGGGTGAGCCGGCATTGCGCCACAGGAAGGTCACCATCTGGGCGCGGGTGCAGGAGGCGCCGGGCTGGAAGGTGGTGTCGGTCACACCGTTGGTGATGCCCTTTTCCACCGCCCACAGGACGGCGTCATGGCAGTAGCTGCCCTCTGCCACATCGGTGAAGGGATTCTCCGCTGCCGCCGCCGTGTCGTTCTTCGTCCACTTGGCGTACACGGTCATGTTTTCTCTCAGCTTGACAGAGGTGACCTTGGTGGTCAGACCGCTGTCGGAATACCAGCCGGCGAAGGTGTAGCCGCTTCTGGTGGGAACGTAGTCGGACAGGTCGATGGTGGTGCCGCTGGTCTTGGAAACCGCGGCGATGGAGGAGCCGCCGTTGGTGTTGAAGGTCAGCTTGTAGCTGGAGCTGGCGGAACCGCCGCCTCCGCCACCGCCACCGCCGCCTCCGCCGCCTCCGCTGCTGCTGGAGGTGCGGTCATAGCGCAGCGTCAGGACATTGTCCTCCGCATTGGCCGTGATCGTCAGGGTCAGGACGGTGGTGCTCAGCGTGTAAGTAGTGCTGCTGTAGATCCTCCAGGAAGTCTCCGGGGTAATGGTAATGGTGGAGCCGACCTCTCCGGTGCCGGACTTCAGCTGGACGGGTTTGCTGTTGACCTTGCTGCCGTTGGTGTAGTAGTTGGCCACCACCGTATAGGCGGCCTCAACAGGCTCGGTGGGTTCAACAGGGACCGTGGGCTCAGTGGGCTTGGTAGGCTCAACGGGAACCGTGGGCTCGGTGGGCTTGGTAGGCTCAACGGGAACCGTGGGCTCGGTGGGTTCAGTGGGCTCAACGGGAACCGTAGGCTCAACAGGCTCGGTGGGCTCAACGGGAACCGTGGGCTCGGTG
>NZ_JBQHUP010000100.1:0-1483 GCF_052065175.1 Dysosmobacter sp. HCP28S3_G4
CCCCCCCCCCCCCCCCACCCCCCACCCCCCCCCCCCGGGCCCGGCGCGCGGCGCCCCCCCCCCCCCCGCCCCCCCCCGGTTCTTTTGCCAGGGGGCAAAAGAAGAAGGGAGGGGCCAGGGAACCGCAGGTTCCCGGTTCTTTTGCCCGAAGGGCAAAAGAATCCGCCGGAATCATTTTTCCGGCGGCCTGTACGTCGGAAAAATACCGAGACCCCAGCCGCCGGGGGCGGCGACACCAGTCCGCAGACTGGTGGTGGGGTGGTTAGGAGGGGAGCCTGCTCCCCTCCTACATTAAATGCGGTGCATCGCGTTGAAGATTTCCTCCCGCTGGATGCGGATGGAGATGCCCAGGGTCTTGCCCAGCTCGGACAGGCGCTCTGCCAGCTCCGTCAGGGGGATGCCGGCTTTGGAGATGTCCACGGCCATGACCATGGTGAATTTCCCCTGGAGAATGGTCTGGGTGATGTCCAGAATGTTCACATTGTTCTGGGCCAGCAGCGTGCAGACAGAGGCAATGATGCCCACCTTGTCGTCGCCGATCACTGTAACGATCGCGTTCATCGTCGTTTCCTCCTTGGCAGTTCCGCCTGTGAGACTGAAAAACGGCGGAAAATCACAATAAACCGTATTTTACCACACCATTCCTCCAATGTAAATCGGAAAATCAGACAATTTCAGCAGGGAATGGTGGCCATGGCCGCTGCATCATGCGGGTCCAGGAAGGGACCGAAGCCGGGCGGGCAGAGGGTGAAGACGATATAGAGTACCCCCAGGGCCGCCGCCAGGATCAGCCAGATGCTGCTTTTGCCCCGTTTTCCGGACAGCGCCGTCCCCGCGGCGGCCGCCGCCACCCACAGCATCAGGTAGACGCCCCAGGCGGGCTCCAGGGCCGACACTGCCCAGTAGATCAGAAACAGCGCCGGGGCCGTCAGGGTCACGGCGGGCAGCGCCTCCGCCAGCGTCCGCTTCGCGCCGCCGGAGAGATGGCCCGTCAGCACCAGCGCCGCCAGCATGGGCCAGTAGGCCAGCTTGCTCAGCTCCCAGGGGGCGCTGTACCGAGGCAGAAAGATGCCCAGGACCGGGTTTCCGGCCCAGGGATGGAGCAATAAGGCCAGGAGGCCCAGCAGCAGCGTGGTCAGAAAACGGACGGCGAACCGGTTAAAATGGTCCTTCATAATGCTTCACCTCGTCCTATCCATATGACGGACGGGGGCTTGGCAGAACCGGAAACGGACAGGAAGAAAGAGGACGCCCGAGGGCGTCCTCTCAGGCTGTCGAGAAACCCGGTTGCGCAATTAGGCGGCAACCGGGTTTTCAGCACATATTCGGGAAAATAGAATCGAAAATAGGAAATGGGGTCTGTCCCAAATTTTGTGTAAACGCCGAAATGCGGTGCAAATAGAGCAAAATATATTCAAGGTGGAAGTGGTGCAAGCTGCTGCCGCCTTGTTTTCAAAATAACAGTAGATCGTGGGCATGTCAA
>NZ_JBQHUP010000101.1:0-1424 GCF_052065175.1 Dysosmobacter sp. HCP28S3_G4
CGGCTTTTTGGGAAGACGGCCTCGATAGCCTGCATCATCCCACACAGGCCATCCGTGCAGAACAGATATACATCCAAAACACCCCTGCTTTTGAGGTCATTCAGCACATTCCGCCAGAATTTGCTGTTTTCGTGCTCTCCGATCCAGACTCCCAGGATGTCCTTCCTTCCATCCATGGTGACACCCAGCACCACATAGGCTACTTTGGTCACGTACCGTCGATCTTCCCGAACCTTGTAGTGAATGGCGTCCATGAACACGAAGGGATATACCGGCTCCAACGGGCGGTTCTGCCAGGCTGTGACCTCCGGCATGATCTTTTCACTGATCTTCGTTACCAGCTCCGGAGAGATCTCCACGCCGTACAGTTCCTTGATCTGCTCAGCGATATCCCGCTGGCTCATACCGCAGGCGTACAGCGCCAGAATCTTATCCTCCATCCCGTCTGCATTCCGGTCATACTTGCCGATGATCTTGGGCTCGAAGGAGCCGTTCCGGTCCCGGGGCACCTTGATGTCCACTTCACCCAGCTGGGTCTTGACGGTCTTCTTCGTGTAGCCGTTGCGGTAGTTTCTGGGGGGTCCCTCCGGCGCGTCCGAGCGCTCGCAACGCTCTCGACCAAGCTCCTCGTCCATCTCCACTTCCATGACGGTCTGGATGACGTCCCGGAACATTTCCTTCATGGCCTCCATGATCTCCGTCGTGCTGGTGAAGTGCTGGCTCTGAACGTATTCCTTCAACAAATCCTGTGGTACTGGCTGCATAATCTTCGTCTCCTTCGTCTTGAATGTTTGATCTCATTCTTGACTCAGTCGAAGATTTTCATACTGTCGAGGAACGTCGATTACACAGAATTTTCGGCGGTCTCACACGGTGCGAGAAAGCCACCTCTCCCTTTTCTCCCTCGCTGCGGCTATGGAAACCGTGGAAAACCGCAAGTGGTTTACACACCGTTCCCACAGCCTGCACTTACCCTCTTATTCCTCTCCGGCTTTCTCCCTATACAGAGAAAACGTGTTCATTTTTGTTCCGAGAACGTACAGTTACCGTGATAGGTAGAGCACAGTATGTCAACACGGCATAGAAAAACAAATGGCATACAGGAGGGATTATCCTCCAAAAAGCCCCGAGACGCAACAAAAAGAAGCCCAGCACGCGCCGTTTGACGTGATGCTGGGCTTCTCCTCATTACAGCGATTTCAGCGGGTAAAACAATGCTCTGTTTGCAAGAAGCACTTTCGCATTTTGCCAAATGGTGTAAAAATGTTCTATGCCGTAAAATTCCACATCCAAAGGCGTACCGTATACGCTCTGCGGGTCTGTCCCAAATTCTGTGTAAACACCGAAATGCGGTGCAAATAGAGCAAAATATATTCAAGGTGGAAGTGGTGCAAGCTGCTGCCGCCTTGTTTTCAAAATAACAG
>NZ_JBQHUP010000102.1:0-1365 GCF_052065175.1 Dysosmobacter sp. HCP28S3_G4
CTACCGGGAGTGGGCGGCCAACCACCGGCAGAGCGCCGCTTAGCACGCGCATATTGTCAGCATTTCAGATTTTGGGTGTCTTCCGACTGCACATTTCTTGACATTTCCAAATCTGATCCAGATCCGGCAGACCTGGAACTATGTGCCGGCGCAGAAGTGCTATGTGGACACGCCAAAGAGCCGCAAGAGCAAGCGGCCGCTCAAGATATCCCAGACAGCCATAAGCCTGCTGCTGGAGTATAAGGCCTGGCAGGAGCACCAGCGTGAGATACTGGGCGACGCCTGGATAGGGGATGGAGACCGGATCTTTACGGCCGAGGACGGCGGTCCGGTATTTCCGGACGCGCTGACGCATTGGTTCCATTCCTTCGTCCGCCGAGAACCCATTCCGGCGGACGTGCATCTCCACTCGCTGCGGCATACCTACGCCAGCTTGCAGATCGCAGAGGGGATCCCGCTGATCGTTGTGTCTCATAATTTAGGGCATGCCCAAGCCAGCACCACCAGCAACATCTACGCCCATGTGATTGCCTCCGCAGAGGCAAAAGCAGCGACCGTGATGGATCGATTTGCAGATGTCGTCCCATCCTGTGGCACTAAAGTGTCACTAAACGGCGATAGTGACACAACAACCAAATAAAATAAAAAATCCTGTAACCATTGCAGTTACAGGATTTTTTATGGAGCTGCTGACCAGATTTGAACTGGTGACCTCATCCTTACCAAGGATGCGCTCTACCGACTGAGCTACAGCAGCAAATGGCGACCCGGAACGGGCTCGAACCGTCGACCTCTAGCGTGACAGGCTAGCGTTCTAACCAACTGAACTACCGGGCCATATCGCCTGAATTCGCGCTTTAGTATTATAGCACATACAACTGGCGTTGTAAAGACTTTTATGGCAGGGGCAGAAAGATTCGAACTCTCGACACGCGGTTTTGGAGACCGCTGCTCTACCAGCTGAGCTATACCCCTATCTCGCTTGCGGGAAGTCCGTCCGGCGAAACCATACTGGTGGGCCTTCAGGGACTCGAACCCGGGACCAACCGGTTATGAGCCGGCCGCTCTAACCAACTGAGCTAAAGGCCCGTCCTGCGCTTTTAGAGAGAAAGATTGCCGCCACCCTGTGGCGGCAATCCTCTCATGGCTCCCCCTGTTGGGCTCGAACCAACAACCCCGCGGTTAACAGCCGCGTGCTCTACCATTGAGCTAAGGAGGAATATCGCAGGCCCCGGCTCTATTGAACCAAGACCTGTGTTGGCGCTACCTATTTTACCGGGCCGTCACCAGCCAAGTATCGTCGGCAGAGATGAGCTTAACTACCGTGTTCGGAATGGGAACGGGTGGACCCTCATCCTAATCAGC
>NZ_JBQHUP010000103.1:0-1166 GCF_052065175.1 Dysosmobacter sp. HCP28S3_G4
GACCGCCATGACTTTCGGTAAACAAGGGATTCAGGCCAGAATCCGCCCTACTTTCCAGTGCCATTCTTGACTTTGTCGAATATCGCTTACACAAAATTTTACGCCGGGCCCAATGCTTTCCCGCCCTTCTTATTAAGCCGAAGTGATGAAATGCCTTGGTTTTGCCATAATTTTGACCACAATGAAATGATTTTTTCTGTTTTTTCTGATATACTATTTTTTGATTTCCGGGTGTAGTTCAGTTGATAGAACGCGCGGTTTGGGACCGCGAGGCTCGTGGGTTTGAGCCCCACCACTCGGACCAAAAACCCTCTGAGATCTGTTGATTTCAGAGGGTTTTTATTTTCCGTCCATATTGCTTCACTTGGTAGTTTCGTGTAGCCGAATGAACTCACTATAGTATTTCCTGACAGTACTTCTATCGACGCCAGTTTCTCGAGCTATTAAACTCTTGCTCTTTTCTTCTGGATGCTTACTCAAATAAGTCATCACGGCTTTCTTTTTTTTGCTAATACCGTCAGGAATACGATGATCTGAGCTTTCGCCTGCTATAGTAATCAGCCGTATTTCTCGATCCATCTCCTCAATGAGCTTCTTCAGCTTTTCTTGACACTCTTCCCGCGTTTTGGCATAGACATTGCGAGAATGTCTTTTCCCGTCAGGCCATTTTGGAGAATACCGCCCTTCATACAAATGATCGTTAATCTCAGAAATACATTCCATGAGCAGATGATGATATACGCCCAGCGCCCGGACGCTACCGCCTGCGCCGAGTATGACCTGTGGAATGATAAAATGGGCCGGTATGTGCGCCGTGGCTCCAAGGGTATTGCCCTGGTGGACGATTCCGGCGACAAGCCTCGGCTGCGCTATGTGTTCGATATTTCCGATACCGGCACCCGTGAACATTCCCGTACACCCTGGTTGTGGCAGCTGGAAGAACAGCACATTGGACCTGTGTCGGCTATGCTGGAGCAAAACTACGGCGTTGCCGGTGACGATCTCGCTCAGCAGCTCACTGATGTAGCCGGAAAGCTGGCGAGTGAGTATTAGGACGAGACCATCCCAAATTTTGTGTAAACCTCCGATGTGGTGTAGAATAGAAGCACCACATCGGAGGTATTACATATGGCCAGAAAGAATCGTACCCCAGAAGAAAATGCACG
>NZ_JBQHUP010000104.1:0-1072 GCF_052065175.1 Dysosmobacter sp. HCP28S3_G4
GACCGCCTTCGACCATGGGAACACGGCCACTCACGCCGACGCCGTTCACGGTCCAGCCCTGGAACTTCCAGACGCCGCCGCCAACAGTCACGTCATCGGGAGCAGAAGCCAGAGGCACCTGCTGACCAACGCTGTAGGTATACTCGTTCTTCGGAGCCTCTGCGGGAACACTCTCAACGCCGTTTTCATCGACGTACTTGTAGGTCACGCTGTACTCTGGAATGTCTTTCTCAACCTTGACGAAAACGTAGCCGTTCTCGTCGATGGTCAGATCAC
Source organism: Dysosmobacter sp. HCP28S3_G4 (assembly GCF_052065175.1). Lineage (NCBI taxonomy): Bacteria > Bacillati > Bacillota > Clostridia > Eubacteriales > Oscillospiraceae > Dysosmobacter > Dysosmobacter sp. HCP28S3_G4. Next base: position 277 of record NZ_JBQHUP010000104.1, read on the forward strand.
CCACCAGCACCATCTTGTAGCCCTTGGGGGCAGTCAGCTTACCGGTGTTCACATAGGTAGCATCGGCATCAACCTTGATGGTCGTTCTGCTGACTTCGTTCGTAGCGACATCCTCATAGAAGACAACCGTTACGTCCTTAGTGGCAGGAACAGCCTTCTTCACGGAAACATAGACATAACCGTCACGGATCGGCAGATCGCCAACCTCGCCAGCGAACTCATACCCCTCAGGCAGAGTCATGTCGCCAGTGTTCACAGCGATGGCGTCAGCAGGAACGGTCATCTCAACTTCAGCAACCTGCTTCTCCTCAGTCTCGTCGTAGAAGTTGATCTTTACAGTCTTCTCGGTGACGATCTTCTCAACCTTGACGAAAACGTAGCCGTTCTCATCGATGGTCAGATCACCCACCAGCACCATCTTGTAGCCCTTGGGGGCAGTCAGCTTACCGGTGTTCACATAGGTAGCATCGGCATCAACCTTGATGGTCGTTCTGCTGACTTCGTTCGTAGCGACATCCTCATAGAAGACAACCGTTACGTCCTTAGTGGCAGGAACAGCCTTCTTCACGGAAACATAGACATAACCGTCACGGATCGGCAGATCGCCAACCTCGCCAGCGAACTCATACCCCTCAGGCAGAGTCATGTCGCCAGTGTTCACAGCGATGGCGTCAGCAGGAACGGTCATCTCAACTTCAGCAACCTGCTTCTCCTCAGTCTCGTCGTAGAAGTTGATCTTTACAGTCTTCTCGGTGACGATCTTCTCAACCTTGACGAAAACGTAGCCGTTCTCATC
>NZ_JBQHUP010000105.1:0-1046 GCF_052065175.1 Dysosmobacter sp. HCP28S3_G4
CTTCCTTGAATTCCTTGCTGTACTTTCCCATTGTGATCCCCTCCATCTTTGTTTTTCACTTTAACAGATTTTTGGGGAATTTGCGACTGCACTTAAAGGGTACCACTCCATGGGGCGTGGAAATGTCGCAGAATACCAGCTGGGTCAGCTTGTCAGCCTCGCCGTCTCGCCAGATTTGCATGATATTACCCACACACTGATTAACCTTGGTGCCGGGTTCATCCGGCAGCAGCTGGTTGATGATACGCTGGTCCAGACCCAGCTTGCGGCCATCGCCAGTAATCTTGAGCATATTGTCCTCTGATGGGTCAACACTGCCGCTGTGTACTCTGGAGGCGCGCTCGGAGAGAACCTGCACCATCTCTTTTTGGTGTTCAGTAGGCTGGGCCACGATGTTGTGGTATTCCACCTCCGGGGTGGGCAAGTTCAGCTGATCGGCAGTCTTGATGTCCGCCACCTCTTTGAACAGGTTCATCAGCTCCGGGAGGTTGAAAAACTTGCTGAATCTCGTTCTTGCCCGGTAGCCGGTGCCTTCCGGTGCCAGTTCCAGCGCCGTGACGGTTTCTCCGAAGCGGCTGGCCCAGCAGTCGAAGTGGGTCATGTTCAGTTCTTGCAGGCGGTCATACTGGAGATACCGCTGCATGGTGTAAAGTTCGGTCATGGTGACGCCGATCTGCCGCAAAACCTGCTGGTTGATCTGGCTGACCGCCGCGCCCAACGCCCCAACCGTGGCCGGGGTATTGAAATCGAAAATCGGCATGAAGTCCTCATGCTGGAAATATTGTTCCGTATCCAGCCCACAGCGAGACATCAGGGCATAGGCGATACTGACGGTGGCGGCGGACTTAAACTGGACTTCGATGTTGTAATCATCGTACTCCGCCAGGAACGAACCGTCAACGATATAGCGGAAATCTCTCTGATGCTCGTCCCAATGGGTCTGTCCCAAATTCTGTGTAAACACCGAAATGCGGTGCAAATAGAGCAAAATATATTCAAGGTGGAAGTGGTGCAAGCTGCTGCCGCCTTGTTTTCAAAATAACAGT
>NZ_JBQHUP010000106.1:0-886 GCF_052065175.1 Dysosmobacter sp. HCP28S3_G4
CGGCCGAAGGTGGGTTCGATAATTGGGGTGAAGTCGTAACAAGGTAGCCGTTCGAGAACGAGCGGCTGGATCACCTCCTTTCTAAGGAGACCTCAATCACTGAAAGATGTGGTTGTAACATCCTGGTCAGCCGTCGGAGCTGAAGTAGTTACGTTGTTTAATTTAGAGGGCACACGCCTTCGGTGAAAAAACGAGATAGCAACGGGGATATAGCTCAGCTGGGAGAGCGCCTGCCTTGCAAGCAGGAGGTCGCCGGTTCGATCCCGACTATCTCCACCAAAACGGGCCCGTAGCTCAGCTGGCTAGAGCGTGCGACTGATAATCGCAAGGTCGGTGGTTCGAGCCCACTCGGGCCCACCAAACAGTGATTTGCTGTTGGATCTCAGAGCCTTAGCGATAAGACTTTGAGATCTGGCTTCAAACGAGGCTGGAGTCTGCACCTTGAAAACTGAACAATGTATGACAAGCAAGTAAGGCAACAGAGAGGTTGTCACGCTGAGAGGCGTGACAAGCGTAAATTTAATTGTGGAACATCGTATAGATGGGTAACGATTACAATTTCCGAAAAATCTTTGTGAAGCCTGCATAATTCAAGAGAACCAAATTTCTCTGACGTTGAAGAAGAAATTTGCTTCCCGCATCTCCCGTCCCAAAAATCGCCAAAAACTTGTTTTTGGCGAAGGAGGAGAAGGAAGGAGCGGAATGGAGCGAGTTTCTTCGACGATGGTCAAGCTATAAAGAGCGCAAGGGGAATGCCTTGGCATCAGGAGCCGACGAAGGACGTGACAAGCTGCGATAAGCTTCGGGGAGGAGCAAATATCCATTGATCCGGAGATTTCCGAATGGGGCAACCCACATGGACAATATCCATGTAACGTGCATTGAA
>NZ_JBQHUP010000107.1:0-882 GCF_052065175.1 Dysosmobacter sp. HCP28S3_G4
GGCGAGAGCGCACCTTACGAGCGCCTGCTGGCCAAGAACGGCGTCACGGTGGAGGACATCGTGAAGATCGCCGAGTCTCTGTAAAAAGAAACCTATCTCAGGAGGATATGATATCATGAGAATCGGATTTGTCGGCTGCGGCGCCATCGGCAGCTGCTATGCGAGCTATCTGCTGAAAAAGCATGAGGTCTGTGTTCTGGACACCTATGAGCCCGTGATCGAAGCCATCAAGAAGGACGGCATCCTGGTGGATCAGTGCGCGCCCGGCCTCGGCAACGGAGAGACCATTTCCGTCCGTCCCGCCATGGCGACCACCGACCCGAAGGAGATCGGCGTTGTGGATCTGCTGATCGTGTTCGTCCACTATCAGTACCTCGAAGCGGCCGTGCGGAACGCGCTGCCCATGATCGACAAGAATACGATGGTCCTCTGCCTCCAGAACGGCTTCGGCAACTATGACGAGATCGCGAAGGTCGTTCCCGAGGAGCAGATCATCATCGGCAACACCGCCTTTGGTGCAACCCCGGTGGCACCCGGCCACGTCAAGCACACCGGCTACGGTTCCACGAACATGGGCTCTCCCAAGGCGCCCATGGCGAAGGTGGAGGCCGTTGCCGAGGCGTTCCGCGCTGCCGGTCTGGAAGTGGACGTCCATGAAAACGTAATGAACGCCATCTGGCACAAGCTGTCCGCCAACGTCTGCATCAACGGCGTCAGCGCGCTGCTCGGCACCAAGAACGGCTTCATCAACGGCAACCAGTACGCCCGCGAGACCGCGAAGATGCTGTGCAAAGAGGCCATTGCCGTGGCCAACGCCATCGGCTGCACGCTGGATTATGAGACGGAGCTGGAGCATGCCTTCGAGGTGTCCCGTATGACGGA
>NZ_JBQHUP010000108.1:0-775 GCF_052065175.1 Dysosmobacter sp. HCP28S3_G4
ACGAGAAACGCGGATGGTTCTCCGCGGGAATTTGCAATATATCCAGAGGGATATCGGCTACATCGAGAAGATGGTGGCCCACGGCGTGTCCTTATCGCTGTTGGGGGATGACCTTTACAGGAAGCTGTTGGTGATCCAGGAACTCTGCCGCCAACAGTGGGACATGTATGTGCGGAAGAGTCATCAGATAGAAGACCGCATCGTCAGCATCGATCAGCCGCACGTTCGCCCTATTGTGCGCGGTAAAGCGGGATGTCCTACTGAGTTTGGTGCCAAAGTCATAGTAGGTCTTGTGGGTGGTTACGCTTTCCTGATGAAGGCTGACTGGAACAACTACTCTGAGAGCAGAAGTCTGCAGCAGGTCGTTGAGGAATATAAGGAGACCTTTGGCTTCTATCCAAAGACGATTCTGGCAGACCGGGCTTATCCCGGCAGAGAAAATCGGCTTTGGTGCACCTCGCTGGGGATCCGTCTTTCAGGTCCCAGGCTGGGACGGAAGTCGGCAGAGGAGAAGCAGGCAGAAAGCAAACAGATCTACCAGGATGGCTGCGACCGCGTCGTGATTGAGGGAACATTTGGTGTCGTCAAGCGCCGATATAGCTTGGACCGGGTCATGACTCGTTTGCCCGACACTTCCATGACCTCAATTGCGATGGGCTTCTTTGCCGCAAATATGGAGCGCAAACTACGTCTCCTTTTTGCGCCTGACTGCGGTTGGGCTCTGGACTACGATTTTGACCTCGGCGAGCTGGTCATTTTTCCGAGATTTCCAAAT
>NZ_JBQHUP010000109.1:0-759 GCF_052065175.1 Dysosmobacter sp. HCP28S3_G4
TTAGAAGATGCCCTGAGCCATCATGGCGTCGGCGACCTTCTGGAAGCCGACGATGTTGGCGCCAGCCACCAGGTCGTAGCCCAGGCCATAGCGCTCGGCGACCTCGACGGAGGAGTGATAGATGTTCTTCATGATGCCCTTCAGCTTGGCATCGACTTCCTCAGCGGTCCAGTACAGACGCTCGGCGTTCTGAGCCATCTCCAGCTCGGACACGGACACGCCGCCGGCGTTGACAGCCTTGGAGGGAGCCACGACCAGGTGCTCCTGAGCCTTCAGGAACTCCAGAGCCTCGTTGGTGGTGGGCATGTTGGCGACCTCGATGTAGTACTTCACACCGGACTCGGCGATCTTCTTCGCCCAATCCAGGTTGACGTCGTTCTGGGTGGCGGCGGGCATGTAGATGTCCACGTCCTTGACGCCCCAGCACTTCTGGCCGGGAACGAACTCGCAGCCGAACTTCTCGGCGTAGGGAGCGCAGTGCATGGGATCCTTCGCGCGCATCTCCAGGATGTAGTTCAGCTTCTCCTCGGTGCAGACGCCCTCGGGATCGTGGATGTAGCCGTCGGGACCGGCGAAGTAGGTGACCTTCGCGCCCAGCTCAGCGGCCTTCTTCATGATGCCCCAGCCCACGTTGCCGTAGCCGGACATGGCGATGCGCTTGCCCTCGATGGACTCGCCGTCGTGAGCCAGAGCCTCGACCAGATAATACACAGCGCCGTAGCCGGTGGCCTCGGGACGCAGGATGGAACCGCCGGTGGT
>NZ_JBQHUP010000110.1:0-743 GCF_052065175.1 Dysosmobacter sp. HCP28S3_G4
CTGGAGAACAGTTCGTTCACGCCGGGAAAGGTCTTGTCGGTCAGAGAAATGAGATTGTTTTGCAGCGACACCACCGTTTTCATGTAGAGATTGTACTGGCGGCTGCACAGCTTCAGTTGTTGTCTTACAGTGTCCATGGGAGTATATTCCCGCAGATCCACCCAGTTGTCAAGGCCGTACTTGGCGATCTTCATGGCATCGGCCTTGTCGGTCTTGACCTTGCGAATGGAACCGCCTCCGCTCTGTTTGATGTACAGCGGATTCAGGACGCAGACATAGATGCCGTACTCATGCAGCGCTGCCGCAACCGGCTCATGGTAGCGACCGGTGGCCTCCATGACAACGCGGGTATCTTCTCCCAGCGCAAGGATGGCGTAAGCCATCTGCTCCAGACCGACCCCGGTGTGGAGAAATTCCTGTGGTAGCAATGCCACTTCACCCATTGGCCGCAGGGCAGCCACCATGCTTTTCCCTTTGGAAACATCAATTCCAACTGCGTTCATATCGCTCCTCCTTCTGATTGGATATGGCGTTCCGCCCTTTACTCATTGCCTGTTCAATCTCCTGGGTGACGCGAGCGCACAAGGTGGCTCTACCTGCGCAAATCGAATGCTGCGAATGAAAGAGGCGGCTGACGGACTCCTGTGCGGGCGTGTCAGCCCAAGGTCTTAACTGTCAGGCCATTTACTCTCTCATTCTAACAGCTTCGGCTTTGAGATGGAAAAAGACGCGGCTGGCTGCCG
>NZ_JBQHUP010000111.1:0-714 GCF_052065175.1 Dysosmobacter sp. HCP28S3_G4
CGGCCCTTAGAGGCCTTCTCCAAAAGAGATTTGAGGCTTGTCAGGTGTGCTCCGGCAACCTGTTTGGCTCCCGGAAACTCCTCCAGCAGGGCATAGACAGAGGCCATGTGGAGCGTTGGAACCAGCTTTTCCAACTCGGGAAACAGAATGCAGACCAGTCTGGAAACCGAGGTTTTCAGCTTGGCGCGCTCCTTTACCTTGTCAAAACGGTATCTGGTGAGTGACTTTAGTTCCTCATTGTGGTATGCTGTATCCGTGTAGGGTTTGAGGCCTGCATCGGATAACAGCATAGCCGCAATCGTTCGTGCATCTACCCGATCGGTTTTGGTCTTTCTGAGGCTGAGACTTTTTCGGTAGAGATTTGTGCGTAAGGGATTCAAGACATAGGTGGCCAGACCATTGTCCAAAAGAAACCCCAGCAGATTGTAGCTGTAATGCCCGGTTGCCTCAAGCCCTACTCTTATTTTGTCCTGAGGTGCGGTACAGGCCTGAATCTTCTCCAGCAGCGTATGGAAGCCATCCATATTGTTAGAGATGGTGAACACATCCGCCAGGACTTCGCCCTCAGAACTGTGGATAAAGCAGTCGTGCTTGTCCTTTGCCACATCGATACCAACGGAAACGACCATTTCAAAAACCTCCAACGGTAAATTTGTGATGCTGTTCCACAGAACACTTTGCTTTTGTAGCCTTGTTCCACATAAACCGTCTGGC
>NZ_JBQHUP010000112.1:0-711 GCF_052065175.1 Dysosmobacter sp. HCP28S3_G4
TAGACGCCACCATCATCAATGCTCCCAGCTCTACCAAGAATGCGGAGAAAGCCCGAGATCCGGAAATGCACCAGACAAAAAAGGGCAATGAATGGAAATTCGGAATGAAATGCCACATCGGCGTAGACGCAGGCAGCGGTCTGGTTCACACGATGACCGTCACAGCGGCAAACGAGCATGACATTGCCCAGACAGCGAACTTACTCCGGGAAGATGACGGGGTAGTCTATGGGGATTCTGGATATCTTGGGGTGCAGAAGCGCCCCGAAATCGCAAGCAACGAGCATTTTTCAAAAATTGATTTCCGTATTAACCGCCGCCCCAGCAGTCTCCCCCGGGTCAGTGACAATGCTATTGACTGGGAGCGTTATATTGAAAACCGCAAATCCGCGGTGCGCTGCAAAGTAGAGCACGCATTCCGGATCATCAAGTGTCAGTTCGGCTACAAGAAAACTGTGTATCGTGGTCTGAAGAAAAACGAGAACCGACTGTACGCTATGTTTGCTTGTGCCAATTTGTATGCACTTGCCATGGCCGGGCGAAAACTCTCCGCAACCTGATACAGGGGCAGTTTGCCCTTTTTCAGGAAAAGGAGCAGAAAAGCAGAGAAATAATGGCTATTTTTTCGCTTAAATTACCTTAACCAAGTGCAAATAGCGGCTAATACATTGAGCAGGAACAGGACAAAGGCTATTATTCAGAGGTTCCCTA
>NZ_JBQHUP010000113.1:0-677 GCF_052065175.1 Dysosmobacter sp. HCP28S3_G4
ATACAGCTTGCCGTCTGCGCACTGCACCTCGGTAATGTCCGTGAGGAACTTCTCCAGCGGCCGCTCCGCGCCGAAGTTCCGCTTCAAAAGATTCTCCTGCTCCTGTGCTTCCGTTGTTGCCCTAGTGATCCCGTGCGGGATGCGCCGCTTATGGAGCCAGCCGTTTTCCTTCATGACACGGTACACAGTCCTCCGGCTGACGTCAATTCCGGACTGGCTGAGCGCCATGCGGATGCGGTTCACACCGTAGTTGCGGTTATCCGGGTGTTCTGCGAGGATTTCTTTGACTTTGACCGCAAGAAGCTGACGGCTGCTGCGTTTATCCCGGTTTCTCAGCCAGCGATAATAGCCAGACTCACTGATTCCCAGGACACGGCACATACTTTTCACCGTGTATACAGCCTTGCGCCTGAGCACAAACAGATGCCGTTCGCAACTTTTTACTTCTTGCGGTCTTTTGCGAAAAAACCGAGTGCATCCTTGAGAATGTCGTTCGCGGTGCGCAGCTCGGCAACCTCATGCTCAAGCTCGCGGATGCGGATAGCCTGCTCCTCTGTACTCAGCGCCTTCGTGGGCGGCCGGTTCCGGCGTATGCTTCGCCAGTCTGCCAGTGTGTAGTATGCGATGCCGAGCTGGTTGGCAGCGTTCTTCACCCCAATCTCATCAGACAGCTTGAG
>NZ_JBQHUP010000114.1:0-672 GCF_052065175.1 Dysosmobacter sp. HCP28S3_G4
GACAGTATGAAAATCTTCGACTGAGTCAAGAATGAGATCAAACATTCAAGACGAAGGAGACGAAGATTATGCAGCCAGTACCACAGGATTTGTTGAAGGAATACGTTCAGAACCAGCACTTCACCAGCACGACGGAGATCATGGAGGCCATGAAGGAAATGTTCCGGGACGTCATCCAGACCGTCATGGAAGTGGAGATGGACGAGGAGCTAGGCCGTGAGCGCTGTGAGCGCTCGGACGCGCCGGAGGGAACCCCCAGAAACTACCGCAACGGCTACACGAAGAAGACCGTTAAGACCCAGCTGGGCGAGGTGGACATCAAGGTTCCCCGGGACCGGAACGGCTCCTTCGAGCCCAAGATCATCGGCAAGTATGACCGGAATGCGGACGGGATGGAGGATAAGATTCTGGCGCTGTACGCCTGCGGCATGAGCCAGCGGGATATCGCTGAGCAGATCAAGGAACTGTACGGCGTGGAGATCTCTCCGGAGCTGGTAACGAAGATCAGCGAAAAGATCATGCCGGAAGTCACAGCCTGGCAGAATCGTCCTCTGGAGCCGGTGTATCCGTTTGTGTTTATGGATGCCATTCACTACAAAGTGCGGGAGGACCGGCGGTACGTGACCAAAGCAGCCTATGTGGTGCTGGGTGTCACCATGGATGGAAGGAAGG
>NZ_JBQHUP010000115.1:0-640 GCF_052065175.1 Dysosmobacter sp. HCP28S3_G4
TCCTGGAGAGGAAAAAGAGAATGCGCCTTTTGATGGTGTAAGAGAAAAAGGCTTAGGCGGCGGCATTCCGGGCTTCGCCCGGAACGCTCGCGGCGCCTAGTACGGGGGTTTTGGCCCGGCGTAGACTTGTGGGCTGTACCTCCTGTATCAGCTCTTGACATCAACGGAATCCCGGGTCCCGCCCGGATGCACCGCCGTCCTCTTTTCGCTGCCGCACCCCGGCATTCGCGGAAGCGTTCCGCCCACATTTCCAGTCTTCCGCAACCGCCGGACTGCGGCAGCAAAAAGAGAAGCAGAGAGCATCCGGAAGCGCCCCAGCGCCAGCCTCCCGCAACCACCGGACTGCGGCAGCAAAAGAGAAGCAGAGAGTATCCGGAAGCGCCCCTTCCACCAATCTCCCCCCAACAACCAGGGTGCGGCAGCGAAAAGAGAAGCAGAGGGTATCCCTGAATTCCCCCAACTAATGAAACTGCATACGTGGTTGAGTGGTCCGAGCCATCAGCTATTGCCAGTCCAAAACCCCCGTAACAGGCGCTGCGAGCGTTCCGGACGAAGTCCGGAATGCCGCCGCCAAGCCTTTTTCTCTTGACACCATCAAAAAGCGCTTTCTCTTTTTCCACGGAAAAAGAGAAAGGGGGTT
>NZ_JBQHUP010000116.1:0-625 GCF_052065175.1 Dysosmobacter sp. HCP28S3_G4
CCGGAGCGTGCGGACGGCCACCAGAAATGGGTGGACTTTGTCATGACATTCTGGCACTGCGACTGCATCTGCCGCGTCAGCGAGAAGGCATTCACCGAGCGCTACCAGAAATGGTGCAAGCGTAAGGGTTACCATTTCAGTGAAGAGAAAGCTCTGGATATCTACGCCGGAAGCTGCGGCCATTTCACCACGCTACCGAAGAACGACAACACCAAGCTGCTCATTACCACAGCCGCACAGCAGCTTCTTGCAGGAAAGACTACGTTGGCTGCTCTGCGAGCAGAGATGACACGACTCGCCTCACAGCTCCCGGAGTACGAAACCGTGCGCGCCATGTACGGCGTTGGCGAAACCACAGCTGCGCAACTCATGGCTGAGATTGGCGATGTGCGCCGTTTTCCCCGCCGCAGTTCCATTGTGGGCTTCGCTGGCGTTGACCCGGCTGTGGACCAGTCCGGCAAGCATGAGACACAAAGCACGTCGACCACAAAGCGTGGTTCGCCGCATCTTCGGAAAACGCTGTACCAGATCGTCTGCACATATCTCAGAAAAGCGCCGGCAGACGAGCCGGTGTACCAGTTTCTCGATAAGAAACGCGCTGAGGGCAAGCCATACTTTGTATACA
>NZ_JBQHUP010000117.1:0-567 GCF_052065175.1 Dysosmobacter sp. HCP28S3_G4
CGAGAACCATCTTGTGGTAGGAGGCGATTACCAATCCACAGCATCCCTTACAGTGTAGCACAGCCCTTGGAGAGGGGCTCTAATAACTACTACTCTATAATACAAGGAGGCGATTTGATGGAATCCACTATGTCCGCCGTCATGCGGGCCAGGGTGTTGGAGATCCGTGAGGGCGATCTGCTGGTCCGGGACTGCCGCACGGGGCAGGAGGTCCTGGTACACACGGATTGTGCCGGGGATTTCTGCGCCGGGGACTGCGTCTGCATCCACTTCAGCGGCATCATGACCATGAGCCTTCCCCCGCAGATCAGCGCGGACAGTATCCGCTGTCTCAGCCATCGCTGAACTGCTCTGCATAGAAAAAAACCGTCTGCGGAATTGCTTCCGCAGACGGTTTCATCTTGTCGAAAAACCCTGTCTGAAGGAAAAGAGTCCTTTTTTGCAGGGGGAGTACGGGGGGGCGGGAGCCCCCTCGTATTGGATCGAATGCCTGCAAAAAGCCTGTGTCAGCAGGCGTTTGCGCCGCGCAGCGGCAGCTTTTCGGCCCGATGCGCGGGCAGAAAAGCG
>NZ_JBQHUP010000118.1:0-563 GCF_052065175.1 Dysosmobacter sp. HCP28S3_G4
TCGCACACGGCGGAGCCCAGGCCGTTGAGGATGTTGTGATCCTCCACGGTGATGACCTTGCCGATCTCGTTGATGGCGGCGGTCACGGCCTCCACGTCCAGAGGCTTGATGGTGTGCATATCCAGCACACGGGCGCTGATGCCCTTGCTCTCCAGTTCCTTCGCCGCGTCAATGGCCAGACGCACGGTGTCGCCGTTGGCGATGATGGCCACGTCCTTGCCGTCGCGGATCTGATGTGCCTTGCCGATGGTGAGCTCCACGTCCTCATCATAGATGACGGGGATCGCGTCGCGGGTAAAGCGCAGGAACATGGGGCCCTCATAGGCGGCGGACGCCTTGACCAGCTTCTTGGCGGAGACATAGTCTGCCGGCATAACGACGGTCATGTTGGGGAGGGTGCGCATGATGCCCATGTCCTCGATGGCCTGATGGCTCGCGCCGTCGTTGGCGGGAGTCACGCCGCCGTGAGAGCAGGCGATCTTGACGTTGAGGTTGGGATAGCAGATCTCCTGACGGATCATCTCGCACATCCGCATGGAGCCGAACGCCGCGTAGGTGACGAC
>NZ_JBQHUP010000119.1:0-544 GCF_052065175.1 Dysosmobacter sp. HCP28S3_G4
TGCTGATTAGGATGAGGGTCCACCCGTTCCCATTCCGAACACGGTAGTTAAGCTCATCTCTGCCGACGATACTTGGCTGGTGACGGCCCGGTAAAATAGGTAGCGCCAACATGACCCCAACTCTTTGGAGTCGGGGTCGTTCTTCTGTCTGTTCTGCTGAGTGAAATCGCGTTTGTGGTTTACTTGGTATATATATTTTAGCCGGGATGGTGAGGTATGCGCTTGCTGTCCCAATGTGCGGGCATAGCTCATCTGGTAGAGCGCCACCTTGCCAAGGTGGAGGTAGCGAGTTCGAGCCTCGTTGCCCGCTCCAAAGCAAAACAGGACATCCAAGTTGGATGTCCTACAGGCTGTCGAGAAACCCGGTTGCGCAATTAGGCGGCAACCGGGTTTTCAGCACATATTCGGGAAAATAGAATCGAAAATAGGAAATGGGGTCTGTCCCAAATTCTGTGTAAACACCGAAATGCGGTGCAAATAGAGCAAAATATATTCAAGGTGGAAGTGGTGCAAGCTGCTGCCGCCTTGTTTTCAAAATAACAGT
>NZ_JBQHUP010000120.1:0-512 GCF_052065175.1 Dysosmobacter sp. HCP28S3_G4
GCTACCGGGAGTGGGCGGCCAACCACCGGCAGAGCGCCGCTTAGCACGCGCATATTGTCAGCATTTCAGATTTTGGGTGTCTTCCGACTGCACATTTCTTGACATTTCCACTCATATGTGGTTGAGTGGGTAACGCCATCGTCCAGCACCGGGCCAAAACCCCCGTACAAGGCGCCGCGAGCGTTCCGGGCGAAGCCCGGAATGCCGCCGCCAAGCCTTTTTCTCTTGACACCATCAAAAGGCGCTTTCTCTTTTCGGCGCAACCGAATGGGGCACCCCACAAAAGCCCAGCGAAGCGGGTTTTGTGGGGAAGAGGAGGGGCAACGAAGCGGTATGAGGGATGCCCTCCCCCGCAGGGCGTCCCGAATATAGCGCAGTTTGACCCGACGACGAATGGGGGTTTTGCCCGCGGCGGAGCCGCAAGCCTGTGGTCTTCACCGCACTTCCCCGGGGCCCCGCCCCCCGGGGCCCCCCAAAAACCCCCCACCCACAACAAAAAACCCACACCCCCC
>NZ_JBQHUP010000121.1:0-479 GCF_052065175.1 Dysosmobacter sp. HCP28S3_G4
GGCCCGGCGTAAAATTTTGTGTAAGCGATATTCGACAAAGTCAAGAATGGCACTGGAAAGTAGGGCGGATTCTGGCCTGAATCCCTTGTTTACCGAAAGTCATGGCGGTCAGAACGGTATGCGCGCCGGCACGGCGTGAATGCCGTACTGGCCGCCGTGGCATACTAGGACAAGGGAGTCAGCCTATAGCCCGGTCGGCGAACATGATCTCCAACTGGCTGAGCACCAGATCCCAGTTCTGACATCTGGCGTGCCAGTGCTTCACGATGCGCTGGGAGGCCAGATACAGCATCCGGCGCAGGGAGTCGTCATTCGTGAAGGAGGGTTTATTCTTTGTGATCTGCCGGAACTGGCGATTCAGGCCCTCGATGATGTTCGTCGTGTATATGATTTTCCGAATCTCCACGGGGTATTCAAAGAATGTGCTTAAAACCGGCCAGTTTTCCTCCCAGCTTTTCACGCAGGAGGGGTACTGCTTG
>NZ_JBQHUP010000122.1:0-477 GCF_052065175.1 Dysosmobacter sp. HCP28S3_G4
GAGCCTTAGCGATAAGACTTTGAGATCTGGCTTCAAACGAGGCTGGAGTCTGCACCTTGAAAACTGAACAATGTATGACAAGCAAGTAAGGCAACAGAGAGGTTGTCACGCGAAAGCGTGACAAGCGTAAATTTAATTGTGGAACATCGTATAGATGGGTAACGATTACAATTTCCGAAAATCTTTGTGAAGCCTGCATAATTCAAGAGAACCAAATTTCTCTGACTGAAGAAGGAGTGAGCGACGTATCCTCGTTCTCTCGTCCCCTCGCCGAAAACCTGTTTTCGGCGAAAGAGGAGGCGCGGCGGAATGAGTGAGCTTTGGCCGCAGGCCGAAGCGAGGGATATGGAGCTTGCACCGACGACAGGTCAAGCTATAAAGAGCGCAAGGGGAATGCCTTGGCATCAGGAGCCGACGAAGGACGTGACAAGCTGCGATAAGCTTCGGGGAGGAGCAAATATCCATTGATCCGGAGAT
>NZ_JBQHUP010000123.1:0-439 GCF_052065175.1 Dysosmobacter sp. HCP28S3_G4
GATTCCACGATCCAGCTTCCCTCGTTCAAGCATCTTTCATCACCCATGCTTATTTTACCATATAAATGCGAAAAAGCCCAGCTATGCTCGACTTTTTCGACAGCCTGAAGCGGGGACATTCGTCCCCGCTTCATCAGCTTGTCGAAAGACCCTGTCTGAAGGAAAAGAATTCCTTTTTTGCAGGGGGAGTACGAGGGGGCAACCGGCGAAGCGCCGCCAGCGGCGGAAAAAGCGAACCGGTTGCGAGGAAGCGGCGCGATTCCCGGCCCAAAAGAGGCCGGAAATCGCAATGCCGCGACGGTGTCCGGGAGCCCCCTCGTGTTGGATCGAATGCCTGCAAAAAGCCTGTGTCAGCAGGCGTTTGCGCCGCGCAGCGGCAGCTTTTCGGCCCGCTGCGCGGGCAGAAAAGCGAGGCATTGTGAAGGCTGTCGAAAAAGTC
>NZ_JBQHUP010000124.1:0-432 GCF_052065175.1 Dysosmobacter sp. HCP28S3_G4
GAAGCACAGGAGCAGGAGAATCTTTTGAAGCGGAACTTCGGCGCGGAGCGGCCGCTGGAGAAGTTCCTCACGGACATTACCGAGGTGCAGTGCGCAGACGGCAAGCTGTATGTTTCTCCGATCATGGACTGCTTCAGCGGTGAGATCGTCGCACTTGAGATGCGGGACAATATGAAAAAGGAGCTGTGCATCGACACGGTGCGACAGCTCAAGCGTCTGTATCCGTCCCTTGCCGGGGCGGTGATCCATTCAGATCGTGGAAGCCAGTACACCAGCGTGGCTTTCCGCACGGAGCTTGCGCGCTGCGGCTTGGTGCAAAGTCTCAGCGGCGTTGGGTACTGCTTTGATAATGCGCGGATGGAGAGTTTTTTCGCCACGCTCAAAAAGGAGAAGATCTATCAGATCGCGGCTTACAAGCTGCCGAGAGAACAG
>NZ_JBQHUP010000125.1:0-385 GCF_052065175.1 Dysosmobacter sp. HCP28S3_G4
GGACAGATATCCTGCTTCCGCTACTTCTTCCAGTATCCAGCCAAAGATCTGGTTCACTGTATCCTCTGTAAACCGATGACGGAAATTATAACTCACTGTGGAAAAATGCGGTGTTTCCTCCTGCAGCGTATATCCCAGGAACCAGCGGTAGCAGATATTTGGAGTGGTACCCTTTAAGTGCAGTCGCAAATTCCCCAAAAATCTGTTAAAGTGAAAAACAAAGATGGAGGGGATCACAATGGGAAAGTACAGCAAGGAATTCAAGAAAGAGGCTCTCAAGCTGTCTGATGAGATTGGGGTGAAGAACGCTGCCAACCAGCTCGGCATCGCATACTACACACTGGCAGACTGGCGAAGCATACGCCGGAACCGGCCGCCCACGAAG
>NZ_JBQHUP010000126.1:0-377 GCF_052065175.1 Dysosmobacter sp. HCP28S3_G4
GATGGGTAACGATTACAATTTCCGAAAAATCTTTGTGAAGCCTGCATAATTCAAGAGAACCAAATTTCTCTGACGTTGAAGAAGAAATTTGCTTCCCGCATCTCCCGTCCCCAAAATCGCCAAAAACCTGTTTTTGGCGAAGGAGGAGAAGGAAGGAGCGGATATGAAGCTTTCGCCAAAAGGCGGAAGCGGAATGGAGCGAGTTTCTTCGACGATGGTCAAGCTATAAAGAGCGCAAGGGGAATGCCTTGGCATCAGGAGCCGATGAAGGACGTGACAAGCTGCGATAAGCTTCGGGGAGGAGCAAATATCCATTGATCCGGAGATTTCCGAATGGGGCAACCCACATGGACAATATCCATGTAACGTGCATTGAA
>NZ_JBQHUP010000127.1:0-373 GCF_052065175.1 Dysosmobacter sp. HCP28S3_G4
ATGATGTTCGTCGTGTATATGATTTTCCGAATCTCCACGGGGTATTCAAAGAATGTGCTTAAAACCGGCCAGTTTTCCTCCCAGCTTTTCACGCAGGAGGGGTACTGCTTGCGCCAGATTTCTGCGAAGGTCTGCAGATTTTTCTCGGCTTCCTCCAGCGTGACGGCGCTGTAGATCTTCTTAAGATCCGCAACGACTTTCTTGATGTCCTTGTAGCTGACATATCTGGTGGAACTGCGCACCTGGTGGACGATGCAGCGCTGCAGCCGGCTTTTTGGGAAGACGGCCTCGATAGCCTGCATCATCCCACACAGGCCATCCGTGCAGAACAGATATACATCCAAAACACCCCTGCTTTTGAGGTCATTCAGCA
>NZ_JBQHUP010000128.1:0-367 GCF_052065175.1 Dysosmobacter sp. HCP28S3_G4
ACGATTCCACGATCCAGCTTCCCTCGTTCAAGCATCTTTCATCACCCATGCTTATTTTACCATATAAATGCGAAAAAGCCCAGCTATGCTCGACTTTTTCGACAGCCTGAGCCGCCGGCCATGTGGCCGGCGGCTTTGCTTGTCGAAAAAACCTATCTGAAGGAAAAGAGTCCTTTTTTGCAGGGGGAGTACGAGGGGGAAACTGGCGAAGCGCCGCCAGCGGCGGAAAAAGCGAGCCGGTTTCGAGGAAGCGGCGCGATTGGCGGCCCAGAAGGGGCCGGGAATCGCAAAGCCGCAACGGTGCCCGGGAGCCCCCTCGTGTTGGATCGAATGCCTGCAAAAAGCCTGTGTCAGCAGGCGTTTGCGC
>NZ_JBQHUP010000129.1:0-358 GCF_052065175.1 Dysosmobacter sp. HCP28S3_G4
GGCGATGCGCTTGCCCTCGATGGACTCGCCGTCGTGAGCCAGAGCCTCGACCAGATAATACACAGCGCCGTAGCCGGTGGCCTCGGGACGCAGGATGGAACCGCCGGTGGTGACAGCCTTGCCGGACAGAGCGCCGAACTCGGCAGCGCCAACCAGACGGCGATACTGGCCGTACATGTAGCCGATCTCGCGGCCGCCGCAGCCCAGGTCGCCGGCGGGGCAGTCGATGTCCTGGCCGATGTGGCGGTACAGCTCGCTGATGAAGGCCTGGCAGAAGCGCATGATCTCAGCGTCGGACTTGCCGCGGGGATCGAAGTCGGAGCCGCCCTTGGCGCCGCCGATGGGCAGACCGGTCATG
>NZ_JBQHUP010000130.1:0-357 GCF_052065175.1 Dysosmobacter sp. HCP28S3_G4
CGAGCCTGCTGGCGATAGGTCCGGGGCTTCTCGGGGTACAGATCACGGGCGGAAGGATACAGCAAATCGATCATCTTTTCTACCAGCTCCCGGGCGTGGTTCAGCAGCCCGACATCCGTCGGATAATGAATATCTGCCGGACAGCAGGTCGCGTCAAGAATCAGCGTTCCACGGTTCTCAGATTCTTCTGTCGGCTGTGCCGAGAGAGTGTCCTCACTGTCTTCCTGATTTACGGAATCATCTTCTTCGGGGTTATCCATGCTGGCAACTGCTTCTGGCGCAAAAACCAGATCGTTGATCCGTTGAATCATCTCAGGAGAAATACGCTTCCTGAAATGTGTCATCATGGATGCGTCG
>NZ_JBQHUP010000131.1:0-355 GCF_052065175.1 Dysosmobacter sp. HCP28S3_G4
CTGCGAGGTTTCGCCTCAGCAGCAACTTTGGTAGGATATCACATCCGACTCATCCTGTCAAGACTTTTCTTTCGTGACTCGACCGTCCGTCTTGAAACTCTTGCCAGTTTTCACCGTGCTGTTCGAAACAGCTTGCTTAGGATACCAGACGGTCCGACATTTGTCAACAACTTTTTTCATTTTTTCAAAAAAACTTTCAGAGGCAGACAAATGGCCGTGGGGGATATCCCGCGGCCATTTCAGCCTGTCGAGAAACCCGGTTGCGCAATTAGGCGGCAACCGGGTTTTCAGCACATATTCGGGAAAATAGAATCGAAAATAGGAAATGGGCAGAGTCATTCCATTTCCACCTTGC
>NZ_JBQHUP010000132.1:0-346 GCF_052065175.1 Dysosmobacter sp. HCP28S3_G4
GCACACGCCTTCGGTGAAAAAACGAGATAGCAACGGGGATATAGCTCAGCTGGGAGAGCGCCTGCCTTGCAAGCAGGAGGTCGCCGGTTCGATCCCGACTATCTCCACCAACGAAATCCCCGTCCAAAGTCATCGAAAAGCCCAGCGAAGCGGGTTTTCGATGAAGAGGAGAGGCAGCGAAATGAGCGAGCTTTCGCCAAAGGCGGAAGCGAGGGATATGGAGCATGCCGCGACGACGGGCCCGTAGCTCAGCTGGCTAGAGCGTGCGACTGATAATCGCAAGGTCGGTGGTTCGAGCCCACTCGGGCCCACCAAACAGTGATTTGCTGTTGGATCTCAGAGCCTT
>NZ_JBQHUP010000133.1:0-333 GCF_052065175.1 Dysosmobacter sp. HCP28S3_G4
TGCTCTTGAAATGTTCCTGATACTCCCGGTCAATCTCTTTCCAAGGGAACTTCTTGCTGAGGATTACCCACCGGTTATCCTCACGCAATGTGACCCCAAAGGGCATCTCCATCTTAAGCTGGTCATAATCTTCGTGCCGATACATCTTCATCACCTGCAAACTTTTTCTTTCAAACTTCTGAATCACTTTGCAGATATTTTACCGCATTACCCCTGTTTTTCCTAGGGAACCTCTGAATAATAGCCTTTGTCCTGTTCCTGCTCAATGTATTAGCCGCTATTTGCACTTGGTTAAGGTAATTTAAGCGAAAAAATAGCCATTATTTCTCTGCT
>NZ_JBQHUP010000134.1:0-331 GCF_052065175.1 Dysosmobacter sp. HCP28S3_G4
CATCTCAACTTCAGCAACCTGCTTCTCCTCAGTCTCGTCGTAGAAGTTGATCTTTACAGTCTTCTCGGTGACGATCTTCTCAACCTTGACGAAAACGTAGCCGTTCTCATCAATGGTCAGATCGCCCACCAGAACCATCTTGTAGCCATCGGGGGCTGTCAGCTTGCTGGTGTTAACATAGGTAGCATCGGCATCAACCTTGATGGTCGTTCTGCCAATCTCGTTCGTAGCGACATCCTCATAGAAGACAACCGTTACGTCCTTAGTGGCAGGAACAGCCTTCTTCACGGAAACATAGACATAACCGTCACGGATCGGCAGATCGCCAACC
>NZ_JBQHUP010000135.1:0-322 GCF_052065175.1 Dysosmobacter sp. HCP28S3_G4
TTTCGGAAATTGTAATCGTTACCCATCTATACGATGTTCCACAATTAAATTTACGCTTGTCACGCCTCTCAGCGTGACAACCTCTCTGTTGCCTTACTTGCTTGTCATACACTGTTCAGTTTTCAAGGTGCAAACCCACTTACAGAACATATGCCCTGTAAATTAAACAACGAAATCTGAAAGCTCCGACGGCTGACCAGGATGTTACAATCACATCTTTCAGTGATTGAGGTCTCCTTAGAAAGGAGGTGATCCAGCCGCTCGTTCTCGAACGGCTACCTTGTTACGACTTCACCCCAATTATCGAACCCACCTTCGGCCG
>NZ_JBQHUP010000136.1:0-318 GCF_052065175.1 Dysosmobacter sp. HCP28S3_G4
CCCGGCTGGCGAAGCTTTTTCTCCAGTCTGTTTTGTTATGCCCTTTTTCAGTCGCGCAAATTTTGCGGGACTTTTTTCATTTCAGCTATTGACTTTTGTTTGCAGGACTCCAAGCTGCTGACCGGTGACGAAGAAAGTGTCTATGGAGACAGCGGGTATCTTGGTGCGGACAAACGGGAGGATAGCATCCGAAGGAATCGCCAGGGGAGGCGCATCCGCTACAGGATTAACCGCCGCCCTTCTCAAATCAGGAAGAAACCAACCAGGGCACAGGGCCAGCTCAAGCGCAGAGAGCACGAAAAGTCATCCATTCGCGCT